>NZ_JALPRY010000017.1:0-73900 GCF_023223505.1 Neorhizobium turbinariae | reverse complement strand
TCCCGGGTCAGCTCTCAGTGCAAATCAACACCCGTGAACGCATGCTGCGTGGGGTCGATGTGCTTGCGGATGCTGTAAAGGTGACGCTTGGTCCGAAGGGCCGCAACGTCGTCATCAACAAATCCTTCGGCGCGCCTCGCATCACCAAGGATGGCGTTTCCGTCGCCAAGGAAATCGAACTCGAAGACAAGTTCGAGAATATGGGCGCGCAGATGGTGCGCGAGGTCGCTTCGAAGACCAATGATCTTGCCGGCGACGGCACCACGACGGCCACCGTGCTGGCGCAGGCAATCGTGAAGGAAGGCGCCAAGGCGGTCGCTGCCGGCATGAACCCGATGGACCTGAAGCGCGGTATCGATCTGGCGGTCGACGCGGTGGTCAAGGAGTTGAAGGCGAACGCGCGCAAGATCACCAGCAATGCCGAGATCGCCCAGGTCGGCACCATCTCGGCCAACGGTGATGACGAAATCGGCCGCTACCTTGCCGAAGCCATGGAAAAGGTCGGTAATGAGGGCGTTATCACCGTCGAGGAAGCCAAGACCGCTGAAACCGAACTGGAAGTCGTTGAAGGCATGCAGTTCGACCGCGGTTACCTGTCGCCCTACTTCGTGACGAACCAGGACAAGATGCGGGTCGAGCTCGAGGATCCCTATATCCTGATCCACGAAAAGAAGCTTTCCAACCTGCAGGCCATGCTGCCGGTTCTCGAAGCGGTGGTTCAGTCCGGCAAGCCGCTGCTCATCATCGCGGAAGATGTTGAAGGCGAAGCCCTTGCCACGCTCGTCGTCAACAAGCTGCGTGGCGGCCTGAAGATCGCTGCCGTCAAGGCGCCTGGTTCCGGCGATCGCCGCAAGGCCATGCTCGAAGACATCGCCATCCTCACGGGCGGCACTGTCATCTCCGAAGACCTTGGCATCAAGCTCGAGAACGTCACGCTCGACATGCTCGGCCGCGCCAAGAAGGTCTCGATCGAGAAGGAAAACACCACCATCATTGATGGTGCGGGTTCGAAGTCCGACATCGACGGCCGGACCACGCAGATCCGCGCCCAGATCGAAGAAACCACTTCAGACTATGACCGCGAAAAGCTGCAGGAGCGTCTTGCCAAGCTCGCTGGCGGTGTTGCCGTCATCCGCGTGGGTGGCTCCACCGAAGTCGAGGTCAAGGAAAAGAAGGATCGCGTTGATGACGCGCTGCATGCAACGCGTGCGGCTGTCGAGGAGGGCATCCTGCCTGGTGGCGGCGTCGCGCTTCTGCGTGCCGTGAAGGCGCTTGATGGCATCGCTACGCCGAATGCTGACCAGCGCGTCGGCGTCGACATCGTTCGCCGTGCAATCGAGGCGCCAGTGCGCCAGATCGCCCAGAACGCCGGCGCCGAAGGCTCGGTCATCGTTGGCAAGCTGCGCGAAACGAGCGACTTTTCCTACGGCTGGAATGCCCAGACCGGTGAGTATGGCGACCTTTATGCCCAGGGCGTCATCGACCCGGCCAAGGTTGTCCGCACGGCCCTTCAGGATGCCGCGTCCGTTGCTGGCCTGCTGGTGACGACGGAAGCAATGATCGCCGAGAAGCCGAAGAAGGAAGCGGCACCGGCCATGCCTGCCGGCGGCGGCATGGACTTCTAAAACATGCAAGGCCTTGGCCCGTCCCACACAGGACGGGCCTTTTTTATGTGCGGTGCCAGATAGCTGCTCACTCCAGCTCGTCTTCTTCTTCCGCCGACAACAGGTCGACCAGTGTCGCGACCCGCCCCGTCGGCAGGCGACGGCCCTCGCTCATCAAGGCTTCGTCATTGTTGATCCAGGCGAACGCCTCCGCCAGTTCGGCCTGCGTCGCGCCGGTCGCGATGAGATCGGCTGCAAGGCTTTCATCGACCGGTCCCAGAACGGCCGTGACGTCTTTCGAAGTCATTGTCATATCCGTCTCCTCCATGTCTTGACCAACCCAATGTGGTGGAGAGCTGCGAAAGATCAAATTTTTCAACGCCGAAGTCGTCACCTCTTGAACAGCTAAAAGACTGTTTTATATCATTATTAGTCGGTTGCCCAATCGGGGACCGACCTGTCCGGGAGGCGTCGCTGGCTCTTGGCGCCTCCTTCGTTCCATGTTGCTTAAGGAGGATATGGCTATGAGGACAAACTTCGATTTTTCGCCCCTGTTCCGGTCGAGCATCGGCTTTGACCGCCTGTTCGATGCACTTGAAAGCGCGAGCCGCATCGAGACGATCGACAACTGGCCGCCTTACGACATCATCAAGACCGGTGACGATGATTACCGGATCACCATGGCGGTGGCGGGCTTCTCCGAGCCCGAACTGACCATCACCCAGGAGCAGAACATGCTCTTCGTGTCGGGCCAGAAAGATGCTTCGGAAGAGGTACGATACCTTTATCGCGGTATCGCCGGTCGTTCGTTCCAGCGCAGGTTCGAGCTTGCCGACCACGTCAAGGTCACGGGGGCGCGGCTTGACAACGGCCTGCTGTCCATCGACCTGAAGCGGGAAATCCCCGAGGAGATGAAACCGCGGCAGATCGAGATTTCGACTGGCATGGCTCTGCCGAAGATGGAGACCAAGCAGATCGAGGCAGAGAAGCAGGCTGCTTAAGCTCCCAACAAGGGCTTACCTAACGGGGCGCCGGATTGTCCGGCGCCTTTTCCTTTTTACCTTTTTGAACCAGCTTTCGGCCTCGCGGACCTCCATATTCGCCTGTTTCTCACCAGCTTCTCTCTGGCATGATCAAAAGATGACGCCTGCGCGTTGAAAAACAGGGGCGCAACGTTACTGTTAGCTGCGGAAAGTGGCGGGGAACGATGGCGACACAATTACTTCCAAGGATCATCAGCGGCGTTGAGGGCCTGGACCAGATTCTGGGCGGCGGCTTCATTGAGGGCGCCTCCTATATCATCCAGGGCCAGCCGGGCGCGGGCAAGACCATCCTGTCGAACCAGGTGGCGTTTGCGAATGTCGTCAACGGACGACGCGTGCTTTACGTTACGCTTCTTGCGGAGACGCATGACCGGCTTTTCCAGGTGCTTGGCACGCTTGACTTCTTCGACCGCAGCCAACTGGGGATGACGATTTCTTATGTAAGCGTTTTCCAGACCCTGCGCGACAACAGCCTGTCGGAAGTGGTGAGCCTCGTCCGCAAGGAAATCGCCCGGCAGGGTGCGACACTTCTGGTATTCGACGGTCTGCTGAATGCTCGTGACAGGGCAGACTCGCCGCTGGACGTGAAGACCTTCGTGGCCGAGATCCAGAGCCAGGCAGCCTTCGTGGGTTGCACGGTGCTGTTTCTCACCAGCACGCGTCTTGCCGATGACAGTCCCGAACACACCATGGTCGATGGCGTGATCGAACTTCACGAGGAGGTGCTTGGGGTACGCTCTGTCCGCCGGCTCCAGGTCAAGAAGTCCCGCGGCAGTCCGGCGCTGGGTGGCCTGCACCAGTTCGAGATCACCTCATCCGGGCTTGTGAGCTATCCCCGCCTTGAGGCGGTCCTGCAGCGTCCGTCCGTAGAGACAGAGCCTGAAGCCCGAACCGTTCAGTCTGGTGTCGAGGGCTTCGACAACCTGCTTGGCGGCGGGCTGCCGACCGGTTCCGTCACGCTGGTCTTCGGGCCATCGGGCGCAGGCAAGACCGCGGTGGGTTTGAGTTTCCTTGCAAGAGCAAGCAAGGAAGAGCCGGCGCTGCATTTTGGTTTCTACGAGACGCCGGCGCGGCTGCGGGCGAAGGCGCGGGCGCTTGGCGTCGATATCGAAAGCCGGATCGAGGCAGGCGATCTTGAGATCATCTGGAACCCGATGACCGAGAACCTGCTCGACAAGCTCGGGCACCAGCTGCTTCAGGCGATCCACCAACGCAAGGTGAAGAGGCTCTTCATCGACGGACTGGGCGGCTTCCAGCGAGCCGCCGTGCACCAGCTGCGCATGACCGAGTTTCTATCGGCTTTGACCAACGAGCTGCGGGCGCTCGGGGTGACGACCTTGGCGACGTGGGAGCTTCGCGACCTGTTCGGCCCAACGCTGACGGCGCCAGGTTCGGAGCTTTCAAGCCTGATCGACAACCTGGTGATGCTGCGCCACATCGAGGCGGAGTCCCGATACATCAAAGCACTGTCGATCCTGAAGGTCAGGGACAGTGCATTCGATCCGGCAATCCACGAGATCAGCTTTGGGAACACAGGGATACGGATCGATGTTCCGCTACCACCAGTCGTCAACGCGGCTACAGGATTAGCGACACCTCTTTCAACGTGAACGTGTCATGTCGAGGAAACGAGAGCAGTTGACATGGCGCTGATTGTCATCGCGGAAGACGAGTTTCTGATAGCCGATGTGCTCAGCATCATGCTGGAAGAGGCCGGCCATGAGGTGGAGGCTGCACCGCATGGGCTCGCGGCACTGACGCTCGTGAAGGAACGGCGCCCCGAGCTTGTCATCACCGATTTCATGATGCCCCTGATGACGGGTCTGGAGCTTGCACAGGCGATCCGGGAGGATGATGAACTATCCCAGATTCCGATCATCCTGGTAAGCGGCGCGCAGGCAAGCATCGGGCGGGCACATCCGGAGATGTTCGACGCCGTCCTCGACAAGCCCTATAACGAGGTGCGTCTTCTGGAAGCGGTGGACCAGGTCTTGGACACCAAGCTGGCGCGCTGATTTTCACATGAGCCGGCGAGATGAATTTCAAGCCGCGAAGAGCTGATCTAATTAAATTCCCTGCCCGTCATTGACTTAAGGCGCCTGGCCCCCTATCTACTGGTTATCGATATTTTCTTGCCGAGTTTGGTTACTACGCGATTGGCACCGCGTGTTGAACGACCCTCCCTTTAAAGCATCGTTACATCATCCGCGACGCATCAAGCGTGGCGACTTCTTCTATTGCTATTGAAAGGGTTCATCATGACCAGTGGCACAGTAAAATGGTTCAACTCCACCAAGGGCTTCGGATTCATCCAGCCTGACGACGGCGGCGCTGACGCATTCGTACACATCTCGGCCGTCGAGCGCTCCGGTATGCGCGAGCTCGTAGAAGGCCAGAAGGTTTCCTACGAACTTGAGCGCGACCGCAAGTCGGGCAAGATGTCGGCCTGCAATCTCCAGGCCGCTTGATCCAATCTCTGCTTTCCGTTGACCACGGATGTACTGGCACCGCTGAAAGCATGAGACGACGTGAGGTCAGGCAATAGCCTGGCCTTTTTTCTTTTTCCCGAAGCGAATTATCTGAGGTGATATCTTGAAAACCACCCGAAACAGCGACATCGCCGACAGGCGTACCGCTGCGACCGAAGCGAAAGCCGCGCAGCTCCAGGCCTACAAGGCCGCCCAGGAAGCCGCCGCTCCGCTTCGCGAAGCAAAGCAGGCCGAGCGCATTGCGATCGCCGAGGCTCGTGAGGCCCGTCAGGCCGAACGCCGGCAGGCAAAGCTCGAAGAGCAGAACCGCGCCGCCGCCGAGGCAGCTGAACGCGAAGCCGCAGCCCAGTCTGCCGCCCGCGCTGAAACCGAAGCCCGCGAACAGGCCGAGAAGAACCGCATCACGCGCGTTCTCGAAGACGAAGCGGCCCGCAAGGCCGAGCGTGACCGCAAATACGCCGCCCGCAAAGCGCGCCAGGCCTGAGCCGAACCTCACACTTACTCAATACGACCCCTAGTCTTGCCACGATGGCAGTCCAATCTGCGACAGCAGCCATGGAACACGTCCTGTCGATGAGCGGCCGGGTCTCTCAAAGCCGATAAAGGAGTAACTCACATGAACAGTCCCGCCACCACCACTGCTGCGCTTGCCGTCGAACTGACGCCGACCCAGGTTCGTGGCCTCAAGCTTGCCAAGGATGGCGATCTTCATCCGCAGGGCGAGAAGAAGTGGACGCACCTCAACGCCCAGGTCACCTATGCGCGTTCCGACCGCTTCAAGGAGCGCCCGATCAAGGTCAAGTTCGCGACGACCGCCACCGTCGACCAATTGCGCGAATACGGCCTGATCCGCGAGCTGGACGATAGTGCACCGGCCGGCGAAACTGCCCATGGCATTACCATGGCTGGCAAGATGTGGCTGCTGACGCACAAATAAGCGCGAGGGGTGACTTGAGGTGAGCGGATGGGCTGAACTCGACGGGCAGCACGACATGGCGCTCGCGGAGCCTGATTCCGCCGAAGCATCCTGGGATTGCCAGACATGCGGCGCCTGCTGTTCATACTCATCCGAATGGCCCCGCTTCACGATGGAGAGCGATGAAGCGCTCGACCTCATTCCGCCTCAGTTCGTCGCTGCAGATGAACGCGGGATGCGATGCGATAACGAACGCTGCTCAGCCCTTGCGGGCCGGGTCGGCGTCAGCACCTCCTGCACGATCTACGAAGTGCGCCCGGATGTTTGTCGGGCATGCTCCCCCGGAGACCATGCCTGCCGCACCGCCCGCGCGGCATTCGGGCTGATCTAGCGACAGAGCACAAAGGTTACCCGCGTCACTGCAGGGTGTTGTTGCTACCCGTCTTCTCTTCAAGGTTAAGAAATTCAGCCAGCGTTTTTGCAAATCGCTCCTGGAGCAGCACCATCGGCTCCTTGGCCAGTACCACGGCCAGTTCCGTTGCCGTGTCTATGACCGACCAGGAGCCATCTTCCTCCTGAATGGCTTCATATTTTGTGCGCTGCTTGGTCAAGATGCTCTGTGGCTTCGGCTTTGACGGCTAACCCGTCATCCTTGTCGTGGTTGCACCAGACTGAAACGAAAAGTGTTTTAGCACAACCTCAACCATCGTTCAGACGTCCTTACCTGCCCCGTGGCGCAGCATCAGCGACAGGAATCGGCACAGGGTGGGTAAATTTACGGAGGCCGATTGTCGCATCCGTTAACGCGGCAACTCTAGGTTCAACCTCAATCAATGCCTGGTGCGAATGAGGGAACTATGAGTGCAGCGACCAAACTGGAATACGGCAGCAGATTCGGCTCTTCGGTGGTGAAGGTGGCGAAGGCGTCTATTCTGGCCCATGCCGATCCAGGCCATTCAGCCAACGGTGCTCCCCGGTACTCGCGCTGGTTCCATGGCGAGGATGGCAACCGGGAACCGATGGCAACTTCGATGAAGAAGTTCCGCAAGATCGACCCTTCCATGGCCGCAGCGGAAGTCGCCGCCATTACCAAGGAAAACATGGCGATTCTCGGCGCGGATGCATGCGAACTGTTCGTTTCCCGCCTGCCGCGAGAACATCGCATGCGCAAGGCGATCCGCTCCGCGGTTCTGCCAACGGCACCCTATTTCGGCCTCTGTAAGTTCGGCGAAGTGGTTGTGGAGCGCGCCGCGGACAAGTTTCACATAACCCAGATCTTCATCACGAACTTCGACGGCGAGGTTGAAACTTCCGACAACGCCAATTTCTGCACCCCGGTCAACAACAAGTTCGACCAGATGCTGTTCGGTGTCCATGTAATCGTCGACAGGCTGGGCAACCGGATCGGCTTTGACCGTGAGAGAGGCGAAGACGGGCTGGCCTTCAAGACGAAGAATATCGGCCAGGCCCTGTTCCACATCGCCTCCGAAAGCACCGGTATTCCGATTGAAGTCCTGCAGACGCGCGCGGCTGCCGCGAAAAACGCGGGCAAATCGGCCGGTTGAGCTTCACGTCGTGACTTGAGATCGACCGTCGCGACGGATCCACGCTCGCGGCGGCTGGCGCATCATCGACGGGAGCATCTTCTGCTCGCAGTCAAAGAAGCATCATGGCCAAGAGCAACCTTTTCAACACTGTCGCGCAGAAGATGCTCGACGCTTGGATCGAAACCGACCCGGCCGAGCCCGTGGAACCACTACAGGTCTACGCCGGTGTGCTTGACCTGCTTTCCATCAAGATGCGCCTGACGGTGATCACGGTGAACGGGGCCGACCCGCTGGAATGGCACATGAAGGCCGTTCGCCATTCCGGCTTCACCTCCAGCCTGTTCAACGTCAACAAGATCTTTGAAGACCAGAGGATCGGTGACTTCAAGGACCAGACCTACATGGCGAACGCCGTGATCCCGCGGCTGAAGCAGGTTATCGAAAACCAGCAGCCCTCGATCGAGCTCGTCAAGACGCAGTTATTCGGCATCAATCTCGGCTACGACCGGATCCTGATCCCGCAGAGAACCACCGGGCGGCCGCAGTGGGTCATCTCATCAAGCTACGCCCGCTTCCTTCTCGACACGCCGAAGACCTACGGGAAATTCGATGTCGACGAGGAGGCGGTCGTCCAGCTTCTGCTGGAAGGCTGCACTGCCAAGGAAATCGCGGCGCAGCTTGGTCTCTCCAACCGCACCGTCGAACACCGGCTCGACAAGCTGAAGACCCGCTTCGGTGCCCGAAATCTCGTGCACCTCGTCGTCATGCTTCTCGGGGGGCACCTGAACCGCGAGCAGGTGTGACGCGGGTAGCTGCGCCTAGATGCCCGACCCATCGAGTTCTTCTTCGCCCTTGCCCTCCCAAGCCGAGGGAAACGTCATCTGGTCAATATTGGCCTGCGGCATCGGCATCCAGCACTTCACTTCCGGCTCGGCATATTCCACGACCCGTCCAGGAACGGAATCGGATGAACGCCATGCTTCTCCGCCAAACCGGTCTGCATTGGACCAATAAACAAGGTCGACGGCTCCCGGACCCTGTTCCGACGGGCGTATCGTCACGAGGATGCGACTTCCGTCCTTTGGTGCGGTTCGCATCTGTCGCCAGCTACCCGGCTCTTCCATTCATGCCTCCTTCTTGAGCAGAAGTCGCCAAGTGTGACCTTAGCGGCGGCCGTGGTCAACGCGTCCTGCGCAGGAACAAGGGGGTGCTGCCTGCTCAGCCGGTAAGGCGCGGGCTCGAGACGATCTTCAGGAAGAGGCTGTTCATCGCATCGGTGATGCCTTCCGATGGGCCCACTTCGAAGAAGTAGCCGGGCGTCGCGCAGCTTTGCATGCGGGTGGCGATCTCGGGCTGGAACGGCTTGATCCAGGTGTTGTACCAATTGTTGGTCGGCAGTGGCAGATAGGTGGTGTAGAGCACCGCGATCTTGTAGCCGCGTTTCTTCAAGTGCTCGCAAACGCGGATGTCGATCGGCTCCTGGCAGCGCGTGCCGGTGAGCTTCTTCGTGCAGCTTTGCGGCTTCTTGCTGTCGTTGACGCCATCGGAAACAAAGAAGACGATCTTTTCGGGACTCGCGGCCGTCAGTCCGGTGCCGGGATGTCCGAGCTTGGTGCTGAGATCCTGCAGTGCCCGGTCGAAATCGGTCTGCTGGTCGCTATCATAACCCTGGTAGGGGATCGACATGAGGTCGATCAGCGACGCCTTCTCCTTGGCCTCCTTCAGGTTGTCCGTCAACGACACGACTTCCAGGAGCTTGCGGTCCTCGGCCTTCTGGCCAAAGGTGTAGACGGCCATGCGGTACTGGTTCGGGCTCTTGCGCACCGAAACCGCGGTGTCCATCAGCGCTGCGGTCGCCTGGGCAACCACGTTGATGCGGATCGTGACGCCGAGCGACTTTGCCTTGTTGTAGTAGCTGTTCAGGTCCTCCACCCCGTCCTTCACGATGTGGCAGGCGAAGGCGCATTTGTCGGGGGTATTGGCGACCATCTTGTTGATGTCGGCCGTTGTTGCGGCAACGCCCATGGAGGGCGTGTTGTCGAGCAGCAGGAAGAAATCGCGGAAAGTTTCGGTCTGGAAGACGGTGGACGCTTGTCCGGAGACGGTGATGCTGTCCTTGCCGATGACCCGGAGAAGAGTGGTGGGAACCGATGCGGTATAGTTGAAGACGGCCTTCAACTGGTTGTCGTCACGTTTGACGGCCGCCGAGCTGTTCTGCAGCGTCACGCCGGTCATTGCCGCGACCTGCGAGTTGAAGAAATCTTCCGCGTCCTTGATGCCGAATGGCACGTCGCCGTTGTTGCTCATCAGCATGGCCTGCTTGAAGGCCGCTGATTTTTCCGCGATCGCAGCAAGTGCGGCGGAGTCTGCGGCATCCTGCAACTGCGTCTTGCGGCTCAGGGCTTCCGCAACGTCGATTGCCACGCCGGCAATGCCAAGCAGAGGCACGACGAGCAACGCGCTCATGATGCCGAAATTCCCGGAGCGGTCGTTCAAAAAGCGCGAAAGCATGGCGATTCCTGCTGCTGGTCAACAGAGGATCGCACAAAACCTGTAAGTCTCAGGTTTCCAAAGGTAGTTAAGAAGTTTTGCCAGCCAGCGTGGCTGCTGATGCCGCGCGCGCTATTGGCGCTAGGAGGGAGGAAATTAGCGGTTCACGTCATTCGCCATGTCGTCTCCACCAATCTCTCTTCCCTCACCCTCAACGCGACGTCAGACCGGAGAGATTTACCGGGCCATCAGCAGCGTCCGCGTCATCGGGTGGTCGGGATCGATCAGCCCGTCCGGCACGTTGAAGTGATGCTTGTCCGGCTCGGCGTAAGCGGCAGTTTCGGCGCCAAGTCCGGTCCAGATGTTCGCAAGCAGGTCGTTCTGGCGCAGGAATTCGTTACGCTCGTTGCCGCCCACCCAGCAGAACAGCCGCGTCTCCGGCCCCGGCTCCAGCAGCACGACGCTTTCGCGTTGTGCCTCCTCCGGCGTTATGCGCAGACGCTCGTTGAGATTGGTGCGCATCAGCGGGCGCAGGTCATGGACGCCCGAAATCGAGATCGTGTTGCCGATGCGGGCGCGTACCTCCGCGGGCAGGGGTGAGGTTGCCGAGATCATGCGGGAAACGAGATGGCCGCCGGCGGAATGGCCGGTCAGGTGGATCGGACCCTCGAATCTTTGCGCCACGGTGGTGATTGCTTGGCCAACTTCGGCGACAATGTCCGTGATATGGACCTCCGGGCAGAGCGTGTAGGTCGGCATGGCGACCGCAAAGCCATGTGCGACCGAGCCTTGGGCAAGATGCGACCAATAGGAGTTGTCGAGGCTTTGCCAGTAGCCGCCATGCACGAAGACGACGAGGCCACGGGGCTTGTCCTTCGGCAGGAACAGGTCATAGACGTTGCGGACGCGATCGCCATAGCGCAGCCCAAGCTCCGCCTGGCCGGCTGCAAGCATGCTGTCGCGGTAGTTCTTGGCCGGCGCGACCCATTTTTCCGGCCATGCAGAGCCGCCGGCAATGTTGGCGCCGTTGGTATAGGCATCGCTCCAGTCGTTGATGCGGTGATAGATCATCTTTCCTCCTTGCGTCACGGGCGGTGGTGGGCCGGTCGGCGCCTAAAGCACCGTGCGCACACGCCAAAGTTCCGGGAATAGCTCGACTTCGAGCATTTTCTTGAGATAGTGGGTGCCGGACGTGCCGCCGGTGCCTCGCTTGAAGCCGATCACCCGTTCGACCGTCGTCACGTGGTTGAAGCGCCAGCGGCGGAAATAGTCTTCGAAGTCGACCAGCTTCTCTGCGAGCTCATAGAGGTCCCAGTGCTTGCCGGGTGCGGCATACACCGCCCGCCACGCCTCCATGACCTTCGGATTTTCAGCACGTGTCTCGCGCCAGTTCGTCCGATTTGCCTCGTCGCCGATGTCAAAGCCGTTGCGGGACAGCAGCAGCAGCGCCTCATCATAAAGGCTCGGGCGCGACAGGATGTCTTCAAGCGAGGCCAGCAGATCAGGACGATGCGAATGCGGCCCGAGCATCGCCGTATTGCGGTTGCCTGCCAGGAATTCGATCGCCCGGTACTGGTACGACTGGAAACCGGAGGACTGGCCAAGCGCGTTGCGGAATTCGGTATACTCGCTGGGCGTCATGGTGCGCAGCACGTCCCAGGCGTTGTTGAGCTGTTCGAAGATGCGGGCAACGCGCGTCAGCATCTTGAATGCCGGCTGCGGTGTGTCGCCACGGATCGCATCCATGGCCGAGCGGATTTCGTGGATGGCAAGTTTCATCCACAGTTCCGACGTCTGGTGCTGGATGATGAAAAGCAACTCGTCATGCGCATCCGAGAGCGGCGACTGCGCCTTCAGTACGTCGTCCAGCCGAAGATAATCGGTATAGGACATCTTCTGCCGGAACGACATCTCGGCGCCTTCATCGGCAGGGTTGTATGGCTTCGTGCTCACGTCACCAGAGCCTTCTGCTTGTATTCGGGCGTGTCCCACAGCCGGTTCTGCATGATGTCGGCGAGGATATCGACGGCCGCGAGTACATCTGCCTCGCTCGTGTAAAGCGGCGTGAAGCCGAAGCGGATGGCGTTTGGGGCACGGAAATCGCCGATCACGCCGCGGGCAATCAGCGCCTGCATGATCGCGTAACCTTCCTCATGCAGGAAGGAGATCTGGCTGCCGCGCTTGGCGCCGTCGCGCGGCGAACCGAGCGTCAGCATCGGGCAGCGCTTTTCCACCTCGTTGACGAAGAGGTCGCAGAGCTTGATCGACTGGCGCCGCACATCCTGCATGTCGACGCCTTCCCAGGCATCAAGGGCTGCGTCGAGCGCAGCCAGCCCAATGATCGGTGGTGTGCCGACGCGCATCCGGTCGACGCCGGCGCCCGGGCGATAATCAAGATCGAAAGCGAACGGAGCATCATGGCCAAGCCAACCGGAAAGGGCAGGGCGAACCTTGTCAGCATGTCGCGGTGAGACATAAACGAAGGCGGGCGCGCCCGGGCCGCCGTTCAGGTATTTGTAGGTGCAGCCAACGGCAAAGTCGGCTTTGGCGCCGGCAAGATCGACCGGCAGGGCGCCGGCGCTGTGTGCAAGGTCCCATACCGTAACGGCACCAACCGAATGTGCCTTCTGCGTCAGCGCCTTCATGTCGTGCAGGCGCCCGGTGCGGTAATCCACCTCCGTCAGCATCACCACAGCCACGTTCTCATCGATTGCGGCTTCGACATCTTCCGGTTCGACGATCTTCAACTCGTGACCGCGCGCCAGCGAGCCGATCAGGCCCTGTGCGATGTAAAGATCGGACGGGAAGTTGCCGCTGTCCGACAGGATGACCTTACGCTCCGGCACCAGGTCGAGCGCCGAAGCAAGCGCCTGGTAGACCTTGATCGACAAGGTATCGCCCATCACGACCGAGCCTTCTTCGGCACCGATCAGGCGGCCGACACGGTCGCCGATCTTACGGGGCATCATCATCCAGCCGGCCTGGTTCCAGCCCTTGATGAGCATCTCGCCCCACTCGTCTGACAGGAGGCGGGCAACCCGCTCCTTGGCTGCAATCGGAAGCGGCCCAAGCGAGTTGCCATCCAGATAGATGACACCCTGTGGAAGATGGAAAAGAGAACGCGTTTGGTCGAAAGAAGTCATTCGGTAAATCCTGCTATGGTCAGGATATGATACAAAATATTTGATCGACGCACAGCGGTGGTGTGTACGAAATCACGTATCATCCGCATCGGGTGAGGGTGTCTTAATCGGCTGGCCGAAACGCCGCCATGGTGAAGGTCGGCCGCCGGTCGGGTGCCATCATGGATTCCAATTCCTCCGTGCCGAGAGTGGCGAGAATGCCGGTACGTACCAGAACGGAGGCAAGGCCAAAGCTGCTTGCGCCGAGGATGTCGTGGTCGATGCTGTCGCCGATGCAGACAATGCTCGAATGTGCTGGATCTCCGCACGTGCGCGCCGCCTGCTCATAGATGTCCCGGTGCGGCTTGCCAAACCAGCGGACGGATCCGCCGAGTTGTTCGTAGAGGGTCGCGATGCTTCCCGCACCGGGGGCGGTCGTGCCGCCGGCGAGCTTGTGCATGTCCGGATTGGTGCAGATGGCCGGCACGCCGCGCTTCGCGGCCGGGCGCAACTGTTCGGCATAGGAGTCCAAAGGGATCTTTTCTGCCTCGCTCCCCGAGATGATGACGAGGCCCGCTTCGGCGGCATCCTCGGTGCTGGTCAGGCCCAAGCGATCCGCCAAGTTCCGGTCATCGCCACTGGAAATTGTCAGACAGCGGGTGCCGGGCGGGACGGGAGATCCCTGCCCGGACAAGACAGCAAATGCTGCGTCGCCCGAAGTGACAAAGCGGTCGAAGCTGTCGCGGGGGAAGCCAAGCTTGATGAAGCGCTTGGCGTTGTGATCGCCGCTGCGGCCGGAGTTGGACAGGATGACGACAGTCTTGCCGGCGGACTTCAACTGCCGCAGCGCATCCGTGGCGCCGGGATAGGCGCCTTCATCATCGCGCAGCACCCCGAACTGGTCGACGAAGAACACCTCGTATCGATCGCAAAGGTCGGAAAGCGCAATCTCGGGGATAGAGCTCATATCGACCGCCTCGCGAGCACCAGCGACGCCGTGCCGACTGCCGCTTCCACGGATCGCGCGGGGAGGAAGTCGACGCCAAGCGCCTCTTGCCGCATGCATGTCCAGGCGGCGTTGCGGGCGCCGCCGCCGACCGTTCTTACCGATCTGAGCTTGCCGCTCCCAAGCTCCTCCAGCAGATCGTAACCGCGTTTTTCGATTGCCGTCATGCCTTCCAGCAGGCCCTGGAAGAACACGGCTTCGTCAGACGGGCGGGGGGCGAGCCGGGGCGGATAATCGGGATCGTTCACCGGGAACCGCTCGCCCGGTTTCAGCAACGGGTAGTAGTCAAGCCCGGTCGGCGTGTCGGGGTCAAGACGCGCTGTCAGTTCCTCCAGTTTGTCATCACCCACCAACGCCCGGATGACGGCGCCGCCGGTATTGGATGCCCCGCCGACCAGCCAGAAATCCAGGATGCGATGCGCATATATCCCGAATTTCGAAGCGCTGACGGGGTGCGCTGAGGCAAGCTTCAGCACCAGCGTTGAACCGAGGGCCGTCACACCGTCGCCGATGCGGTTCGCACCGGTCGCCAGGAAGGAGGCGCAACCATCCGTGGTTCCCGCGTGGATGCGGCAATAGGGTGACAAGCCAAAGATCCTGCCGGTATCGCCGAGCCGTCCCACAGGCGTGCCGGCGCGAACGACGATCGGTAAGCGGTCCGGTGAGAGGCCGGCTTCGGCAATCCAGTCTGGCCAGCGTTCATCTGTCAGATCATACCCGGTTTTCAGGGCGTTGTTTTCATCCGTCACGGGACCGGCCACGCCAAGCTGCAGGGCAATCCAGTCGGCCTGATGCACCACGCATGCGTCGGGCGTTAGAGACAGGAGATGAAGCGCCCGCGCCAGGCCGGAATTGGCGCCGCATGCCGGGCTTTCGGCCGGTGCCACGGCGGCGATGCGCTCGACGATCGATCTGTCCGAACAGGGCTCGTTGTACATCATGACGCCGAGCGGCTGGCCGGCTGCATCGATTGACAGCACGGTGCCGGAGGTGCCATCCACGGCAAGCCCTTCCACGGTCGCCAGCGAAACCTGTTCGCCCAGCGCCCTCAGGCATTCGCTGACGCGCCGCCACCATGCTGCGGGTGTTCGTGTTTCATCCGCACCTTCGAAAGGCGCCGCGGCAAAGGCGACAACCTCGCCCGTTTCCGACAGTGCCGCCGCACGGGCGCCGGAGGTGCCGACATCGATGCCGATTGCGATAGCTGGCGGGCTAGGCTGTATCATCCGTTTCCAGACGCCTTTCGATCGAGCGCCTGGCGGTATTGCTCGGCCTCCCAGTTCGTCAGTTCATGTTCGCCATCTGCGCCGATATAGGCGAGCGTTGCATCTCCAGGGATGCGGGTGACGACATCGGCCAGACAGCGGGCCATGACCTCGCCGCCGGGTGTCAGTTCTTCCGAAACGAGCACCCCCTTGTTCGGTGCGATCAACATCTTCGGCGCAGGTTCGTCACCGCCTGCCGCACGCATGAAATCCGCCGCCGTCTGGTCGGGCGCAAGGACGCCGATCCTCGTGCCGAGGAAGATCACGTGGTCCGGGTACAGCGAGCCGCCGGTCGCAATGCGGATCGAAACATCATCAAGCGCAGTCCGGTGGCTCACCGGATCGCCGGCGGGCTTGAAGCCCGAGCCTGAAGCGATGGCGTTAAGCGCTGGCATGTCGGGGGAGTTTGTCTGCCGCGGCTCGATCCCCAGCGCCGCCGTCACGCGCTCGATCCTCTCGGCCACATCCTCGACACTGTCGCCGCAGACGATGACGCCGTGGTTGAAGAGGATCAACACATCGGGGCGGTCGTGCGCGACCTTGTCGATCTCGATTGCCAGCGGCACGCCTGGACGCCGGTAAGGGATGGTCGCCCACTTGAGGTCCGGCAGTTTCGCCATCCGTGCCTTCAGCCGCTCGTCGCGATCGGCCACCACGGCATGGGCAATGGTGTTGACGCAGTGATAATGCGCCACCACCCGATGCTGCAGGGCAGCGTGGAAACTTGTTTCAATGGAGGGGCGGAGCCCGCTGAGATTGAGAGTGTCCACGACGAAGTCCGTCGACTTCTCGGCGCGCGGATCACCGGAGCGCAGCGCTTCCAGCAGCGGCTCCACCTCGACCGGCACCATGATCTCTTTTGCGCCGGCTTCGGAAAGCCAGGTGCCGGAGGCCTTCACCCACATGACGCCGTCGGACTTGAGCGACGTGTTGCCGCCGGCACCTTGGGTTTTAAGAATGTCGCTGCCTATCTTGCGCGACAGTTCGATGAAGCCGTCGAAGTCATCCGGACGCGTGAATGAGGCTGTCATTCTTCCTCCCGCCATTCCGCAATGCGATGGATCAGATGCGCCGGAATGCTGCAGTGCATGATGCAAGTTTTGCGCAAAGTGTAAGTCTGTGAGCGAAATACGTCAATGATGATGTTTTTGCGTCGTCGATCTTGAAGATCTTGTTTGCGTATGATTATAGTTGATCATCCACGCATGAGGAGCTTGGAGGAGGACCCCGTTGAGCGACGCCGATCGGCACAGGATCATTACCGACCTGTTGAAGGAACGGCCGTTTGCTTCGGTGCGCGACCTCCAGGAGCAGCTTGGAGTGTCCGCAGCCACGGTGCGCAGGGATATCGACAAGCTCCATGAGATCGGCAAGGCCCGCAAGGTCTATGGCGGCATCTCGGCAAGCGTGGGGCCCGGCTTGAGCCGCATCGCCGCCCGCTCCTATGACGAAAACCGCGACAGGGCTGTGGAGGCCAAGCGTGCCATCGCGCAAGCCGCTGCCGGTCTGGTGCGCGACGGTGACTCCATCATCGTCCATGCGGGCTCGACCTGCTACCACCTCGGTCTGCTTCTGGCGCGCCGCAACGTGCGGCTTTACACAAACTCCATGCCGCTTGCCGCCTATCTCGGTGAAAACGGCACCTGCCATCTGACGATTGCGGGCGGGGAATTGCACCGGGAGCCGCGCATTATCCACGATCCCGCCGCCGGGCCGCCGAGCTTCTTCGCATCGCGGTTCTTTGTCGGCACGCAGGGGATCAACAATGAGGGCCTGCTGGAGTCGCATCCGCTGCTCACCAAGGTCATCAGCGAACTGGCAAGTTGTGCGGACGAAATTGTCGTTCTTGCCGACAGCAGTAAATTCTCTATCCAGGCGCGCAATCTGGTTCTACCTTTGTCACGGGTCAGCACGATCATCGTGGACGATGGGCTGTCCGACGCCAACGCCAAGATGCTGGAGGATGCCGGCGTGACGATCGTCATCGCCCATCCTTCCGGAAACGGAGGTTGACTTGAGCCAGAATGCGTCTCCCAGCATAGCCGTGTTCGATCTCGGCAAGACGAATTCAAAGCTGTTCGTCATTGCTGCCGATGGCATGATTTTGGCTGAGCGGCGCACCCGCCCTGTCTGGCAAGACCGTGACGGCCTGAGGGTGCTGGATGATGCGCACCTCTTCTCCTGGATGCAGGCTGAGTTGAACGACCTTGCCGACGGCTATGACGTTTCCGGCATCATGTTCTCCGGGCATGGCTGCACCTTCGGCCTGATCGAGAATGGTGCGCTCGCCGCCCCGATGCTGGATTACGAGCAGGAGCCACCGGTCGATGTGGCCGCGCGCATCGACGGCCTGCTGCCGTCGTTCTCGGAAACGTTTTCGCCCAACCTGCCGCTTGGCCTGAACTATGGACGGCATATCCTTTGGCTGAAGGATCGCGATCCCGCACTGCTGGAGCGGGCCGAGACCATCCTTGCCTATCCGCAGTTCTGGTCCTGGCGCTTCTCCGGCACGGCTGTATCGGAAGTATCCTATCTCGGCTGCCATTCGCATCTTTGGGCGCCGCTCAAGGATGACTACAGCAGCCTGGTGGATGCTGAAGGCTGGCGCGCCAAGATGCCACCCATGGCGCGCGCTGGATCGGCCGTGGGCACCTGGCGCACGAAAGGCGGCCGGGACCTCACCGTCCATAATGGCGTGCACGACAGCAACGCGGCGCTTTATTATTATCGTTCGGTCGGCTTTTCCGATTTCACCCTCGTGTCCACCGGCACCTGGGTGATCATCTTCAACTCCGCCTGCCCGCTGGAAGCGCTCCACCCCGAGCGCGACATGCTGGCCAATGTCACGGTGGACCATCAGCCGACGGCAACCATCCGCTTCATGGGCGGGCGCGAGTATGACATCGCGAGCGGCGGCTGGAACGAGCCGGTCAGCCTGGATGCCGTGGCGGCGGTTATCGCAAAGGGTGTCTTTACGCTGCCATCCTTTGCAGCGGGCGGCCCGATGCCGGGCGAGGGCAGCTTTGTCGGACCGGCGGCCGAAGGCGAGGAGCGGGCCGCGGCTGCCCTTCTTTATGTTGCCCTGATGACGGATATTTCGCTGGATCTGATCCGTTCGGAGAACGACATCGTCATCGATGGCGGCCTTGTGAAAACGGGCCTTTATCCGGGCCTGCTTGCCGCGCTCCGGCCGCAGCAGCGGGTGCTGATCAGCGCTGTCGCAGAAGGTAGTGCATTGGGCGCCGCGGCGCTTGCCTTCGACGCGAACGGCATTTCCGCCTTTACCAGCGAGTGCCGGCAGGCTGAGCCTGTCGTAGTTCCCGGTCTGGATGCCTATCGCAAGCGGTGGATATCTCTGGCTGAAAGTCGGGATTCAGTCTTAGTTCAACCAGTCAAGGAGGCGCGGGCATGAGCGCGGCGCCTTTGACCTCAGCCGCGGCTGTTCCGGTTCTGGAGATGCGCAACATCTCGAAGACCTTCGGCACCACGCGTGCGCTGTCCAATGTATCCCTCACGGTGCATGCCGGCGAGGTTCACGCGCTGATGGGCGAGAACGGCGCAGGCAAATCGACGCTCATGAAGGTGCTCTCCGGCGCTTATACGGCGGATGCCGGCGGAGAAATTCTCATTGACGGTAAGCCGGTTTTTACCGGCGATCCGAACAAGGCCAAGGAAAACGGCATCGCCGTCATCTACCAGGAACTGTCACTCGCGCCGAATCTCTCGGTCGCGCAAAACATGTTCCTCGGCGCCGAACCCTCGCGTTTCGGCATCCTCGATCGTTCCCGCATGCGTTCCCGGGCGGAGCCGATCCTGAAGCGGCTTGGCCTCGGCTTCAGTGCCGATACCATGGTTGCGACGCTGTCGCTCGGTGAACGGCAGATGGTCGAAATCGCCCGTGCGCTGACGACCAATGCGCGCATCATCGTCATGGACGAGCCGACCACCTCACTCACCACCCGTGAGACGGACCGCTTGTTCGAGGTAATTGCCAGCCTCAAGGCGCATGGCATCGCCATCATCTATATCAGCCATCGGATGGAGGAGATCTATCAACTCGCCGATCGCGTCAGCGTGCTACGCGACAGCGCCTATGTCGGCACGCTGGCGAGGAGCGATCTTTCCGCCGCCAAGCTGGTGTCGATGATGGTGGGTCGCGATCTTTCATCCTTCTACAAGAAGGAGCATAGCGCCCCCGCGGGTGAAAGGGCGGTTGTCCTGTCTATCCGCGACGTCGGCGACGGGCGGCGCGTCCATCATTGTTCATTCGATGTCCATGCCGGCGAAGTCATGGGTATTGCCGGTCTCGTCGGGTCCGGACGGACCGAACTGGCGCGACTGATCTTTGGTGCAGACGCGAAGACGAGCGGCACAGTGGTTCTCAACGGCCGGGAGCTCAACATCCGCAGCCCGCGTGACGCGATGGATGCCGGGATCGCTTACCTCACCGAGGATCGGAAAGGGCTGGGGCTGTTCCTCGAGATGTCGATAACCGACAACGTCAACGTTGCGGTCATTGGCGAAGATGCGCGCTTCGGTTCCGTTCTCGATTTTGCCAAGGCGCGCCAGCGGGCCGACAAGGCCGTCTCCAACCTCTCGATCCGCACCAACAGCACCAGCATCAATGTCGGCGCCCTGTCGGGCGGCAACCAGCAGAAGGCGCTGATTGCCCGGCTGCTCGAAACGCGCCCCAAGGTCATCATCCTTGATGAACCGACCCGTGGCGTCGATGTCGGTGCCAAGTCGGAAATCTACCGGATCATCGATGAACTGGCTCGTGAGGGGATCGCCATCGTGCTGATCTCCAGCGACCTGCCGGAGATCATCGGCATCGCTGACCGGGCGCTTGTCATGCGCGAGGGCCGGATTGTTGGCGAGGTGAAGGCAGCGCCCGGCGCGCCCATCGCGCAGGAGGCAATCATGACGTTGTCGACTGGCTCGATGACGGACAAAGTGCAGGAGGAGGCCTGAGGGCAGGACATGACAACCATCCAGACCGACTCGAAGGCTAAGAACAAGGCCAGACTGGGCTCCACGCTGACCGCACTCGGCATGTTGCCGGTGCTGATCCTGCTCGCGATCGGCTTCCATCTGTTGAGTGGCCGGTTCCTATCGGTGAACAACCTGTCGATCGTCATGCAGCAGGCCTCGATCAACACCGTGCTGGCAGCAGGCATGACCTTCGTCATCCTCACCGGCGGTATCGACCTGTCGGTCGGATCGATCCTTGCAGCATCTGCCATGGTGGGCGTCATCGTCTCCCTCTGGCCGGATATCGGCATGCTCGGCGTTCCGGCCGCGATCGGTGTTGGCCTGGCCTGCGGCCTCATCAACGGCATGATCATCGCCTTCCTGAAGCTGCCGCCTTTCATCGTGACGCTCGGCTCGCTCACCGCCATGCGCGGCATTGCCCGCCTGCTCGGCAATGACACCACTGTCTTCAACCCCGACCTGCCGTTCGACTTCATCGGCAATGGCTCGCTGTTCGGAATTCCGTGGCTGGCAATCATCGCGATCGTCACCATCCTCGTGTCCTGGTTCATCCTGAAGCGCACCGTGCTCGGCAACTGGATCTATGCGGTCGGCGGCAATGTCGAGGCGGCACGGCTGACAGGCATCAAGGTGCCGTTGGTTCTGCTCTTCGTTTACGCGATGTCGGGCCTGTTTTCCGGTCTCGGCGGCGCCATGTCGGCGGCGCGCCTTTATGCGGCAAATGGCCTGCAGCTTGGCCAGGCTTATGAGCTTGACGCCATTGCGGCCGTCATTCTCGGCGGCACCAGCTTTGTTGGCGGGATCGGCTCCATCTGGGGCACGCTGATCGGGGCTCTGATCATCGCCGTGCTTTCGAACGGCCTGATCCTCGTCGGGGTCTCGGACATCTGGCAGTACATCATCAAGGGCTTGGTCATCATCGTTGCCGTGGCGCTGGACCGCTACCGCGCGAAGGGGCTGAGCCGCACCTGATCCGCCTCCACGAGGCGTATGCATTCCGGAAATTCGAGGAAATTTTCGGCAACAACGGCGCGAGGAGCGTCATCAAGAGGAGGAAAACATGCGCATGCTTTCTAAACTCATGCTCGGTACGGCACTTGCTGCCGCCATCGCCATGCCGGCAGCCGCCAAGGATCTGAACAAGATCGGCATCTCGGTCGGCCTGCTCGGCAACCCCTTCTTCGTGGCCACCATCAAGGGCATCGAAGACGCGGCCAAGAAGATCAACCCGAATGTCCAGGTCACCTCGGTTTCGGCCGATTATGACCTCAACAAGCAGGTGTCGCAGATCGACAGCTTCATCGCCGCCGGTGTCGACATCATCATGCTGAACGCCGTTGACGCCAAGGCCATCGCGCCTGCTGTCAAGAAGGCAACGGATGCCGGTGTCGTCGTCGCTGCATTCGACGTGTCGGCACCCGGTGCGGATGTCACCGTCATGACCAACAACGTCAAGGCGGGTGCGGATGCGTGCCAGTACATCGTCGACAAGCTGGGCGGTAAGGGTGACGTCGTCATCATCAACGGACCGGCGTCGTCCTCGATCCTCGATCGCGTGCAGGGCTGCAAGGAAACCTTCGCCAAATCTCCTGACATCAAGATCCTGTCTGACGACCAGAACGGTCAGGGTTCACGCGATGGCGGTCTGGCGGTAATGCAGGGCCTGCTCACCCGCTTCCAGAAGATTGACGGCGTCTTTGCCATCAACGATCCGACGGCGATTGGTGCCGAGCTTGCCGCCAAGCAGTTGAACCGCAACGAGTTCATCATCACCGCGGTCGATGGTGCGCCGGATATCGAAAAGGCTCTTGCCGGCGGCAATTCGCTGATCAAGGCCTCCGCCTCGCAGGACCCCTATACGATGGCGGGACAGGCGCTGCAGCTTGGGGTCGATGTGCTGAACGGCAAGAAGCCGGCCGAGCCGGTCGTGCTGCTCGATCCGCAGCTGATCACGGCGGAAAACCTCAAGGACTACAAGGGCTGGACAGCAGTTCGCTGATTTTCGCGGCTCTTGGCCCCGGGCGCTCCTCAAGGCCCGGGGCTTTCTCATCAAACAGGTTTCTTCGGGCGGTCGTTTTTCATGTCTAAGATTGGTGTTCACTCCTTTGTCTGGAGCGCTGGATCATCCAAGGGTGAGCTTGAAAGCGCTATGGTTCGCTCGCATGAGCTCGGCTTCGACCTGATTGAGTTTTCGTATATCGACCCGGCCCAGGTGGATGTGAAATGGCTCGCCGCCCGCTTGCGGGAGCTGAAGCTTGACGTGGCTATCAGCATGGGCCTGCCGCCGGAAGGCGATATCTCAAGCGACGACGCGAGCACGGTCGCGCACGGCACCGAGATCCTCAAGACGGCGATTGCGCTGACACGTGATCTCGGCGGCACCAAGCTTGCCGGCATCCTGAGTTCGGCGCATGGCAAGCAGGAGGCGGCGCTGACGCGCCAGGGCTGGGACACCAGCGTCACGACCTTTGCCAAGGTTGCCGATTATGCCAGGGACGCTGGTGTGACGCTCAACCTCGAAGTGGTGAACCGCTTCGAAAGCAACATGCTGAACACCGCCGCCCAAGGCATGGCCTATATCGCCGATGTCGGTGCATCGAACGTCTTCCTGCATCTCGATACTTTCCACATGAACATCGAGGAAGCCGATGTCGGCCTCGCCATCCGGCATGCCGCCGACAAGATCGGCTATATCCATATCGGCGAAAGCCACCGTGGTTATCTCGGCACCGGCAATATCGATTTTGCCGCGATCTTCGATGCGCTGGTGGCGATCGGCTGGCACGATTACGTCACCTTCGAATCCTTCTCTTCCGCCATCGTCGACCGGGCGCTGTCGCTGAAGACGGCCATCTGGCGTGACCTCTGGACCGACAACGTCGCGCTGGCCAAGCACGCGCATTCCTTCATCACGCTCGGCATGGAAACGGCGCGCCTGAAGGCGGAGCTTACGCAGAAAGCGCACCTGCCCTGAACGCGAGAGGCTGCCGCTTAGGCGGCAGGCTCCAGGATGATAGTACTGACGGTCTCTTCGGCAATGCGGCTGTCGCTATAGAGAAGCGGCACATATTCGCCACGCGCCCAGATCTGCGCCAGGTCACTGTAATGCGGCGAGCGCGGATCGCCGGACTGGCCCGGCGTGTTGATGCAGAAACTGTTGTCCCAGTCGCCGACATCCATCACCAGCCGGACGGACGCACCCGCTGTGATGCCGAAATCGCTCATCCGGTAGGCCGCATGCATGGGGGTCGAGCGGCTTCCGCCAAGCGGCAGCGGTCCGACATTCCAGGATCCGGACAGCCCGGTATCGGCTCGCCCTGCGGCATGCTCGAACAGGATCTGGTGCAGCTTGCCCCACTGCCAGCCGGAAGGGTCGTCACCGAGGCGCTTGCTGCAGTCGCCGTAGGCTGCCGATAGCGTCACAAGAAGCATCTCGTCCCGCTCGCCTTCGGTCCAACGGCTGCCGGGCTCGGACAGCAACGCCAGCATGTAGTCGACGTCCCCCGGCAGCAGCATCTGCCGCACCGTCTCGTTCGGCGCAAACTTCGCCAGCAGCGCCGGACGCAGGTGCTTCATCCACCACACCTCAAAGAGTGCGGCCGGTGCGCTGGTGGCTCCCAGGTGATGGTCCCAGCCATCCAGGAGCGCGATTGCTGCCTGATGCGTCTCGTCGAGGACCGTACTGCCTTTCAAGCCGGACGACAGACCGCAGATCACCGCCGCCGGGCGGGAATGAACGTCGGTCTGCAGCGCCATGGAAGCTTGCAGCGTGTGCTTTGGATCAGCGCGCAGCACGGACTTGATGCGCTCCGCACGGCTTCCTTCGGCCCATTCGTGGCCGATCGAGGGTGCGTTCTTCGGGCGGTCGGCGGGAAGGTTCATCTCATTGGCAGAGGCCACAAAACCTTCGGCCGGACTGAAGGTGCGCGGAAGCTGGTCGGGCGGCAGGAACCCGTCCCATTCGTGCGAGCCGTCGCCCGGCACGGGAAGCAGCCCTTCCCAGTTGCGGCGGATCGGCGTGAAGCCGGCGGTGTACCAACCGATATTACCTGCGGTGTCGGCGCAGACGTGGTTGACCGAAGGGCTGCCCCAGGAACCAAGCGTGTCGGCAAAAGCCTCGACGGAGCCAGTCCGCATGTAGGAAAGGCTGCCGAGATAAGCGGCGGAGCCGGGCGAATTCCACACCGAGCGCATGGCGATAACCAGATGCTTGGCCGGATCCTCATAAAGAACCGGCCCGTGGCGGGTGAAGCTGAGGGTCAGCGTCTGCTCGTCGTGCCCCTTGATCTCGAAGCGTTCGGCCACCCGCTCGATCGCTTCCCAGCCGTCGCCGAACCGGTAGTGCTCGGGATCACCGTCCTTCGTCCGGTAGACATAGACGTCTTCCTGGTCGGCGCCAAAGATGGTGAGACCGAAGGCAATCTTGTCATTGTGGCCAAGCGAAATGCCGGGTGCCGTCGGCTCGCCGGTACCGATCGCGTTGAAGCCCGGGGCCTCGAGATGCACGAGGTAACGCAGCGAGGGCACGGCATAAGCGCGGTGCGGGTCGCTCGCCAGGATCGGCCGGCCAGTCTCTGTGCGTGAACCATGGACGGCCCAGTTGTTCGACCCCTCTTCGGCAATGCGCTCGATGACGTCACCGAGGTCGGTCACCTCGGTCCAGCGCCAGACATCGTCCATCGTGGCCGAAAGCCTTGCCTTGTCGAACGTAACCGGGGCGGTCGCCAGCTTGAACAGGCGCGTGGCTTCCATGGAAATGTCGGCGAGCTCAACGCCCTCAGCCGGCTGCGGCTGCACCGGCGGGTTGAGGTCGAACCGTAGCAGGTCGGTTTCGGCATCCGCCATCGCCATGATGTTGGCGCGCAGGATCTCCGACAACCCGTTGCGGGTGAGCGCGTGGCTGCGGATCCGCACGACATCGGACGGCTGCCAGAACGCCGGGTGGGTGCCGAAGACCGAGAACTCCGGCGGAAGCCATGAAGGCTCGTTCCGGCAGAACTCGACATAGGCGTTGATGCCGGCGACGAAGGCGGTGCAGATCGCTTGCGTATCCGGAGCGTAGCTTGTCCATTCCGGCGCCATGTCGCCACGATAGAGGAAGTGGCGCGCCGCATGGTCCTGCGCCAGGTAACCCGGACCGAAATCGGCCGCCAGAAGCCCAAGTCCGCGCTTGCGCCAGAGGTCGAGCTGCCACAGGCGATCGCGCGCGGCATTGAAACCCTGCACAAAGAAAAGGTCCTGCTCATTTGCCGCCTTGATATGCGGGATGCCCCATCGGTCGATGCGGATCGTTGCCGGCTCCTGCAGTCCGCGCAGCTGGATGGTCTGGCTCGTCATCGCATCGGTCATGAAACTTCCTCGGGCATGGTGGCAGGCAAGGCGGGGCGCCGGGTCAAGAATGGTGCTCGCCGATATCCCAGTACAATCCGGCCATCATGGCGAGGCCCTCGCGCACGATCGAGATCGGCAGATGCTCGTTCGGCGCATGCTGCAGACAGCCGGGATAGGAATGCGGGATCCAGATCGTTGGCAGCCCCAGAAGATCGGAGAAGATATTATTCGGCAGAGATCCGCCGAGGTTCGGCAGGATAGCTGGCGGCTGACCGAGCGTCTGTTCGATCGAGGCCGAGACGCGCTGGACCCATGGGTGATCGGGATCCAGGCGGCTTGCAAGGAAGATGGCGTCCGTCGGATCCTTGACCACGACCCGGTCATAACCTGCGTCCTGCAGCGCGTTGCGCACCGCCGGCACGACAGCATCCGGATCGACACCAACGGGAAACCGCAGCTGGACGCGGGCGCGCGCCTTGGGCGGGATGGCGTAGAGCGGCTGGGCAAGGTTGCCGCATTCCATTTCCATTACCTCGAAGGAGCTCCAGGCGAAGACCTTTTCCTCCGGCGTCAGGCCCGGCTCTCCCCACCACGGTTCGATTGACGGATCGTCGGCCGCCGGCTCGATCTTGCAGTGCTTCAGCGCCTCACGGACATTCTCCGGGATCTTGCCCGGGGTCATGGCCGGCACCTTGATCTTGCCGGTGCGGTCTACCAGGGCGGTGATCGCGTGGCACAGTTCGATGCCTGGATTGGAGAGGATGCCGCCCCAGTTGCCGGAGTGCTGGAAGCTCTCTCGCGCGTTGATTTCCAGATGGAAGGACATGCCGCCGCGGGCGCCGAGGAAGATGGTCGGGCGGTCAAGCGCAAGGCGCGGGCCGTCGGAAGCGATGAAGACATCGGCGGCCAGCTCTTCCCGGTGCGCGGCGCACATTTCCTCAAGACCGAGAGAGCCGGATTCCTCGCCCATCTCGATCAGGTATTTCAGGTTGAAGCCGAGCGAACCCCTGACGGCGAGCAGCGCTTCGATCGCCGCCAGATTGACGGCGTGCTGGCCCTTGTTGTCGGCCGTACCGCGGCCATACCAGGCGCCGTCCCTTTCGGTCATGTCGAAGGGGCCCAGCCCCTCGTCCCATTGCCCATCCAGGCCGGCGACCACGTCGCCATGGCCATATTGCAGCACCGTGGTGAAGCTCGGGTCCTCGATCCGCTCAGCGATCAGGAAGGGTCCCGGTGCCAGGTTATTCTCATAGACCTTGACGGCAAAGCCGAGTCGCTCGAAGAACGGCTGCATCTCTTCGCTGATGTAACGCCAGAGATCAGGCTTGTTTGCCGCAACGCGGCTCGCCGACGGGATCGCTACGCGCCGGCGCAAGGCAGCTTCGAACGTGCCGTCGTCGAGATAGCTGACGGCCTTGTTTATCGTGGCCTGGCGGGATGGGGTTTCAGTCATCGAGAACATCCTCCAGGTCACTCAAGTTCACATCAATTCGGTCAGCTGCGGGCGAACATCGGCCCGCCCTTGTGCGCGGGAAAACCATAACCGTTGATCATCACGAGGTCGATGTCGCTCGGCCGGGCTGCGATGCCTTCCTTTAGAAGGGCCTCGCCTTCGGCGGCCATTGCCTGCAGCATCCGCTGCTGGATCTCTTCGGTCGAGAAGCTGCGGGGCGTAATGCCCTTCTTGGCACGCGCTGCCTCGATGATTGCGGTCACTTCCGGATCAACGGTGCGCTTGCCGTCCGGATAGGCGTACCATCCGCGTCCGGCCTTTTGTCCCAGGCGTCCCGCTTCGCAAAGCGTATCGGCGATCTCGACATAGCGCTCGGCGGGATCACGCGTCGCGGCCTGCCGCTTGCGGCGTGCCCAGGCGATCTCGAGACCTGCCATATCGTAGACGGCAAAAAGCCCCATCGGGAAGCCGTAGTTTTCCAGCGCCGCATCGATCTCATGCGGCAGCGCGCCATCTTCCAGCAGGAACTCGGCTTCGCGGCGATAGGCCGAAAAGATCCGGTTTCCGATGAAACCTTCCGTGACGCCGGTGACGACTGGCAGCTTGCGGAGCTTCTTGGCCACGGCAAGGCCTGTCGCTAGCACATCCGGCGCGGTCCTGGCGCAGCGCACGACTTCCAGCAGCCGCATGACATGCGCCGGCGAGAAGAAGTGCATGCCGATGACGCGCTCCGGATGCGCGGTCGCCGCCGCGATCTCGTCCGGGTTCAGGTAGCTGGTGTTGGTGGCTAGGATCGCTTCCGGGCGGATCACGCGGTCGAGGCGCTGGAAGAGGTCGATCTTGACGTTGAGGTCATCGAAAACGGCTTCGATCACGAGATCGCAAGGCGCGAGGTCAGCGTCTGACGCGGTAACGGAAAGTCGCGCCTTCTGGGCTTCAAAACCCGCCTGGTCGAGGCGGCCGGAGGATAGGTTGCGCTCCAGCAGGCCAATGATGCGCTCGCGGCCCTTTTCGGCGGCTTCGGCCGTCTGGTCGAGGCCGATGACTGCATAACCGGCGCCCAGTGCTGCAACGGCAATGCCGCTGCCCATCAGGCCGAGCCCGCAGATGCCGATCGTCTTGACCGGACGCGGCTCGACGCCCTCCAGGCCATCCACCTTCGAGGATTCACGTTCGGCGAAGAAGACATGGCGCAGCGCTGCGGCCTCGCGGCTGTCACGCAGCGTCAGGAAGGTAGAGCGTTCGTCGGCGAGCCCTTCGGCGAGGGGGCGGGTTGCGGATGTGACGAGCCGCACGGCTTCGGCTGGGGCTTTCTGCCCACGCGCCTTGGCGAGGATCTTGCCGCTGATCTTTTCGAGCTCGGCCGCATCCGCCGGTGCGACATCCAAGGCGCCGGTGCGACGAAGCGATTTGCCGACAAGGTTGCGTGCAACTGCGACAGCCGCCGGGACCAGGTCGTTTTGGGCAATCTGGTCGATGATGCCGAGTTTCAGGGCCTCATCCGGCTTGGCAATGCGGCCGGACGCGATGAGATCCAGTGCTGCCGGGATACCGATCAGCCGGGGCAGGCGCTGGGTGCCACCTGCGCCCGGGACGATGCCGAGCTTTACTTCCGGCAGGCCGACCTGCGCTGTCGGAGACGATATGCGATAGTGGCATGCGAGCGCCACTTCCAGGCCACCGCCCAGCGCCGCGCCATTGATGGCCGCAACAACGGGCTTTTCCAGGTTCTCGATCTTTTCGATGACGGACGGAAGCGTCGGGTCAAGCGCCGGCTTGCCGAACTCCTTGATGTCTGCGCCGCCAATGAAAGTCTTGCCGGCACCGGTAATGACAACTGCATCCACGGAGGCAGACGATTCCGCATGCGACAGAGCCTTTTCGAGGCCTGCGCGGACATCCCCCGACGTGGCGTTGACGGGCGCGTTATCGAGCGTGACGACCAGGATTCCGTTGTCGATCGTGCCCGAAACGGTGGCGGAAAAGGAGGTCGTCTCGCTCATGGTTCTTATTCCGGAATTACGGCGGTTGCCTGGATCTCGATCTTGGCGCGATCTTCCACAAGGGCGACGACCTGCACGGCGGCCATGGCCGGGAAGTGCTTGCCGATTACCTCACGGTAGGCCTGGCCGATGCCTTTGAGGTTGCCAAGGTATTCCGCCTTGTCAGTGAAGTACCAGGTCATGGTGGTGATATGCTGCGGGCCAGCACCGGCTTCTGCCAGCACAGCCACGATGTTCTGCAGCGTCTGCTTGACTTGGCCAACGAAGTCGTCGGTTTCGAACTGGCACTGTGCGTTCCAGCCGATCTGCCCGCCGACAAAAACCTGACGACCCGTAGCGGCCACGCCGTTCGAGTAGCCGATCGGCTTTGCCCAGCCTTCAGGCTGCAGAATCGTGTGCATCTTGCTTCTCCAAATGGGTGTTGAGCGCTGCGCGCATATCGTCAGGCCAGGGAAGGGCCTTGTGTGTTTCGTGCGATGTCACGACGAGCCGCTGCTTTGCGGTCCAGAGCAGCCGGTCGCCGGCACGCACTTCGTGCTCGAGGTCCACCGAGCTGTTGCCGACCCGCATGACCTTGACCGTGAAATCCATCCGGTCGCCATGGAAGCCGGGGCTCTTGAAGGTGAGGTCGAGGGTGACCGTCGGGAGCCCGATCTTCCGCTCGTTGATCATCTGCGGCCAGGGGAAGCCGAGGGTTTCGAAAAACTCCTCGTACACCCCGACCAGGATGTTCAGGTAGGAAGGGAAGTAGGCGATGCCCGAGGGGTCGCAATCGCCAAAGTTCAGCCGTCGTGTGGTCGTGTAAGCCATCGTCGCCTCAAGCCTTCAGCAATTCGCGGGCGATGATGATCTTCTGAACCTCGGTCGCACCCTCGTAGATGCGCAGCGCCCGGATTTCGCGGTAGAGGCTTTCGGTGATCTCACCGCTTTTCACGCCACGACCGCCGAAGATCTGCACCGCACGGTCGATGACCTGTTGTGCGTTCTCCGTCGCCACCATCTTCGCCATTGCGGCTTCCTTGGTGGTCGGCAGGCCCTGCACGTCCCGGCGCCAGGCTGCACGGTAGGTGAGCAACGCACCGGAATCGATGCCGGCCGCCATGTCGCCGAAGGCTGCCTGGGTCAGTTGCAGATCCGACAGATGGTTGCCGAACATCGGCCGCGCCTTGGCATAAGCGACCGCTTCATCGAGCGCCCGCTTGGCAAAACCGAGGGCTGCTGCGGCCACTGAGGCCCGGAAGATGTCAAGCGTACGCATGGCGATCTTGAAGCCTTCGCCGGGCGCGCCAAGCAGGCGCGATGCCGGAATGCGGCAGTTCTCGAAGCGGATTGTCGCCAGCGGATGCGGCGCGATCACGTCGATGCGTTCGGCTATCGAAAAGCCCGGGTCGTCGGCAAAAACGACAAAGGCGGAAATGCCGCGTGTGCCGGGTGCTTCGCCGGTGCGGACGAAAACCGTGTAGACGTCGGCAATGCCGCCGTTGGAAATCCAGGTCTTTTCACCGTCGAGGATGTAGTGATCGCCGTCCTTGCGGGCCGAGCAGGCCATCGCTGCAACATCTGAGCCGGCTTCCTTTTCCGACAGCGCAAAGGCCGAGATCCATTCGCCAGCCTGCACCTTCGGCAGTACGGCGCGACGCAGTTCTTCCGAACCGGAAAGCCCGATAGCGCCGGTGCCGAGGCCCTGCATGGCAAAGGCGAAATCCGCCAGGCCATCATGCCAGGCAAGCGTTTCGCGGGTCAGGCAGGCTGCACGGGAATCGATCGGCTGGGTGCCGCCGGCGCCGGTGGCTGCATCGAGCAGGCCCGCCTGGCCGAGCGCCTTGACGATGGCGCGGCAGGCGTTGTCGGTGTCCGAATGGTCGATGTTGCTCAGCGCACCCGAAGCCGCGAACGCGTCGAGTTTCTCAGCCAATGCCTTGTGGCTGTCATCGAAGAACGGCCAGTCGAGGAAGTCCCGGCTGGGTCCCTTGAGGTTGGTCGGAGCTGCCATCAGTTGCCCTCGAAAGTGGGCTTGCGCTTTTCCGCAAAAGCTTCGAATGCGCGACGGAAGTCCTTGGTCGCCATGCAGATTGCCTGGGCCTGCGCTTCCGACTCGATCATTTCGTCGATGCCCATCGCCCATTCCTGGTTGAGCATGGTCTTGGTCATCGTATGCGCAAACCAGGGGCCGTCAGCCAGCGAGTGTGCAAGCTTCTTGGCCTCGGCCTCGAGAACCTCGGCTGTGTGGATGGTGTTGAAGAAGCCCCAGGCCTCGCCTTCGCGCGCGTTCATCGTGCGGCCGGTGAACAGAAGTTCGGCAGCGCGGCCCTGGCCGATGATACGCGGAAGGATGCCGCAGGCGCCCATGTCCGCACCGGCAAGGCCAACACGGGTAAAGAGGAAAGCGGTTTTGGCTTCCGGCGTCGCCAGCCGGATATCGGATGCCATGGCGAGGATCGCACCGGCGCCAACGCAGATGCCGTCGACGGCGGCGACGATCGGCTGCGGGCACTTCTTCATCGCCTTGACCAGATCGCCAGTCATGCGGGTGAAGGCAAGCAGGTCCGGCATCGCCATGTGGGTCAGCGGCTCGATGATTTCGAAGACGTCGCCGCCGGACGAGAAGTTGCCGCCGGCACCGGTCAACACGACCGAACGCACGTCCGATGCATAGGCCAGGTCGCGGAAGAGGTCGCGCATCTCGGCATAGCTTTCAAATGTCAGCGGGTTCTTACGCTCGGGCCGGTTCAGGCGCAGCGTTGCCACACGGCCGTCTTCGCTCACGTCCCAGAGAAAGTGCTTCGGCTTGTAGTCCTTGAAAGGCCTCAGGTGCCCAGCCATGGAAGTCGGTTCTACGCTCATCCTGCCAATACCTCCCCACCGGCAACCGCAATTGCCTGTCCATTGATCGAAGCCGCTCCGGGCGATGCGAGCCACAGAACGGTGTCTGCCACTTCCTCTGGTTTCACCAGGCGTCCCTGCGGGTTGCTTTTGGTGAATTCCTTCATTGCCTGTTCTTCCGTCCGACCGGTCTTCGCGACGATCGTCTCGATCGATCGGGCGATCAGCGGCGTGTCGGTAAAGCCCGGGCAAACGGCATTGACGGTAATGCCGGTCTTTGCCAGTTCCAAGGCCAGCGACCGGGTAAGACCGATGACCCCATGCTTGGCGGCAACATAGGCCGAGACATAAGCGTAACCGGTCAGCCCCGCCGTCGAGGCGATGTTGATGATCCGGGCGCCGGCGCCGTACTCCTTGAGGTCGCCGAGCACTGCCTGGGTCACGAGGAACACGCCGGTGAGATCCACCGACATGACGCGGTTCCACATCTCGAGCGACGTCTTTTCAAATGGCGCGCTCGGGCCCTCACCGGCATTGTTGACGAGAATGTCGATCGGCCCGAAGCAGGCGCGGGCGCTCTTCAACCCGTTGGCGATCGCAATCCCGTCAGTGACGTCAAACCCGTCCGCGACGCAGACCCGGTCCTTGCCGAGCTTCGCCGCCAGTGCTTCCAGCGGTTCGGCGCGACGACCGGCCAGGGTGACGCGGGCGCCGGCTTCCACCAGTTGGGTGGCAATGGCAGCGCCGATACCGCTGCCTGCACCCGTTACCAGGGCATGCCGGTCTGCCAGCCGTGCGGCAATCGGTTCGCTCATCACTTGCCCCTATTTTGCTGCGACGGTCGGTCCCACAGCCGGGGGAGCCGCTGCTGCTGCCGCACGTGCGAGATTGGTCTCGTATTGCGACTTGCCAGAATAGTACTGCTTTGGCCACGGAATGTTCGTGAGGCCGATCTTGGCCGCTTCGTGCAGAACCCAGGCAGGATCGGCCAGATGCGGACGCGCGACGGCGCAGAGATCGGCGCGGCCGGCAGCGATGATGGAGTTCGCCTGGTCGGCTTCGGCGATCGCGCCAACCGCAATCGTCGGGATGCCGACTTCGTTGCGGATCTTGTCGGAGAACGGCGTCTGGAAGAGGCGGCCATATACCGGCTTTTCTTCCTTCCACACCTGACCCGACGAGCAGTCGATCACGTCGGCACCGGCTTCCTTGAACATGCGCGCGAAGATCGCGGCATCTTCCGGCGTATTGCCGCCTTCGAACCAGTCGTGGCACGACAGGCGCACCGAGATCGGCTTGTCTTCGGGCCAGACTTCGCGGATCGCCTTGAAGACTTCGAGCGGGTAACGGGCACGGTTCTCGTGGCTGCCGCCGTATTCGTCCGTACGCCGGTTGGTAAGCGGCGAGAGGAACGAGGACAGCAGGTAGCCGTGGGCGCAGTGCAGTTCCAGCCAGTCGGCGCCGGCCTCGGCGGCGTATTTCGCAGCGCGTACGTGGTCAGCCTTGACGCGGTCCATGTCGGCGCGGTCCATGGCCTTCGGAACCTGGCTGTTCTTCAGGTAGGGCAGGGCCGATGCGGAGATCAGCGGCCATCCACCTTCTTCGAGCGGCTGGTCGATGCCTTCCCAAGCGAGCTTGGTCGAGCCCTTGCGGCCTGCATGGCCGAGCTGGATGCCAACCTTGGCAGCCGAGTTGTTGTGAACGAAGTCAACGAACCGCTTCCAGGACGCCGCCTGCTCGTCATTCCACAGGCCAAGGCAGCCGGGGGTGATGCGGGCATCGGGCGAAACGCAGGTCATTTCCGCAAACACCAGTCCGGCGCCGCCGAGTGCGCGCGAGCCGAGATGGACGAGGTGGAAATCATCAAGCACGCCGTCCTTGGCCGAATACATGGCCATCGGCGACATGACGATGCGGTTCGGCAGGTGGCAGCCGCGGACCGAGTAGGGCGTGAACATCGGCGGCACGGTGCGCGCGTTCTCGGTTACCTCGATACCGTTCTGCTTGGCGAACCAGCGCTCGTAACCGTCGAGCCACTTCGGATCGCGCAGGCGCAGGTTCTCGTGGCTGATACGCTGCGAGCGGGTCAGCATGGAATACATGAACTGCTCGGGCGGCAGCGTATCGGCATAACGCTGGCCAACGACCTCGAACCATTCCATGGCGTTGCGGGCCGCATTCTGGATGCGGGCGACGTCGACGCGACGGATTTCCTCGTAGGTTTCGAGAACCGCGGGGATCTTGTCCTTCTGGTGGCCAAGCTTGTTGAACTGGTTGGTGAGCTCGATCGCGTCGTCGATCGCAAGCTTGGTGCCGGAACCGATCGCGAAATGGGCGGTATGAGCCGCGTCGCCCATCAACACGACATGCGAGTTGCCATTGAAGTGGCTCCACTTGCCGCAGATGAGACGGTTGAAGTTCAGCCAGGCGCTGCCACGCAGGTGGCGCGCATTGGTCATCAGTTCAGCGCCCTCGAGCACTTCAGAGAAGAGGTTCTGGCAGAAGTCGATGGAGTCCTGCTGGTCCATCTGGCCAAGCCCGTGCTTCTCGTAGGCTTCTTCCGTGGTCTCGACGATGAAGGTCGAGGTGTTTTCGTCGAACTTGTAGATATGCGCCTGGAACCAGCCGTGGTCGGTCTTGCGGAAATCGAAGGTGAAGGCATCGAACAGCTTGTTGGTGCCGAGCCAGATGTAGCGGTTCGGACGGACGAGCAGGTCGGGCTCGAACACGTCCGTGTAGCGGTTGCGGATCTTGGAGTTGAAGCCGTCCGAAGCAATGATGAGGTCTGCGTCCGGATAATCGACGTCGCCGTTCGACTCCGTCTCGAACACCAGCTCGACGCCAAGCTGCTCGCAGCGGCGCTGCAGGATGTTGAGGAGCTTCTTGCGGCCGATGCCGACGAAGCCGTGGCCGGAGGTGCGCTGGCGGGTGCCCTTGAAGAGCAGCTCGATATCGTCCCAGTGGTTGAACGCGTCTTCGATCTCGGCGGCGCTTTCCGGATCCCATGCGCGCATGGACACCATGGTCGCATCAGAGAACACCACGCCCCAGCCGAACGTGTCGTATGGCTTGTTGCGTTCCACGACGGAGATGGAGTGCTCCGGGTGGAACTTCTTCATCAGGAGTGCAAAATAGAGACCTGCTGGACCACCACCAACACAGACGATGCGCATATCCGAAATCCTCCTGAACGCCTAATCGATCGTTATTTTAAGTTTAAACTATATGGGCCGAAAGCGAGGCGTCAAGCGATAAATCAAAAGCCGCGTGGCGGCCGTCGCGTCGAAAGCGCCCTCCCGTTCCCGTTGTGATCGCTTAACAAGCCAAGGCTTGGGCGTCGAGCCGGCTTGGTCTTGCCTGAGCTGCCGTCATGCGGAGCGAATGTGCGCGCAATAAGCATGCAAATGCATATAAATTGGCGGTTGATGCAAAAATCGTCATGATTCTGCAGCGTTGGCATTGCGAAGGCTGCGCTTTGGTTTGACAGCTTTCCGATCAGGAAATATGATTTTGCAAGTTTTCTGGGATGCAGAGGGAAAGTCATGGCTGAACGGTCATTCGCGCGGGAAGTCGAGGATCTGAAGCTTGGGGAAGGCGAGATCTTCCGCGGGGAAGGTATCCTTGCAATTACCAAGGCCCTTCTTCAGTCGGGCGTTTCCTATGTCGGCGGCTACCAGGGTTCGCCGATCTCGCATCTGATGGACGTGCTAGCTGACGCCAAGGACATCATGGAGGATCTCGGCGTTCATTTCGAGACGTCTGCATCCGAAGCAGCTGCCGCGGCCATGTTGTCCGCCTCCGTCATGTATCCGGTGCGCGGTGCCGTGACCTGGAAGTCGACCGCCGGCACCAACGTGGCGTCCGACGCGCTTTCCAACCTTTCCTCTGGTGGCGTCAATGGCGGCGCGCTCATCATCCTCGGTGAAGACTTCGGCGAAGGTTCATCGATCATGCAGGAGCGCAGCCACGCCTTTGCGATGAAGTCGCAGATGTGGCTCCTCGATCCGCGCCCGAACCTGCCGTCGATGGTCCAGGCCGTCGAAGATGGATTTGAACTGTCGGAGGCGTCGTCCACGCCGGTCATGCTGCAGGTCCGCATCCGCGCCTGTCACGTGCATGGCCAGTTCGTCGCCAAGGACAACAAGCGTCCGGACTTCACCTTGAAGCAGGCGCTCGAGAACCCGGTCCGCGACGTCAACCGCATCGTGCTTCCGCCTGCCAACTTCATGCAGGACAAGGACAAGATCGAGCGCCGCTGGCCGGCCGCCGTCAACTTCATCAAGGAGCGCAAGCTCAACGAGTTCTTCGGTCCGAAGGAAGGCGAGATCGGCATCATCACGCTCGGCGGCCACTACAACGGCGTCATGCGCGCGCTGCAGCAGATGGGCCTCGCCGACGTTTACGGCAATTCGCTCGTGCCGATCTACGTGATGAACGTCGCCTATCCGACCATCGATGACGAAGTCGTCGAGTTCTGCCTTGGCAAGAAGGCGGTGATCATGGTCGAAGAAGGCGCGCCGGAATATGTGGAGCAGACGCTTCACACGCTGATGCGTCGCCGTGACATCCAGACCAAGCTGCACGGCAAGGACATGCTGCCGCTGGGTGGCGAATATACCGCACCGGTGATGCTGAAGGGTCTGAAGACCTTCGTCGAAACCTATGATCGCCTGCTGCTCGGCAACCAGCCGCCGGTGCCGGATCCGACGCCGATCCTCAACGATCCGAAGGTCAAGGCGCTGGCCGACGTCGTGCCGGCCCGTCCGGCAGGTTTCTGCACCGGCTGTCCGGAGCGGCCGATCTTTGCGGCCATGAAACTCGTCGAAAAGGAACTCGGCCCGCATCACGTGTCGGCTGACATCGGCTGCCACCTGTTCTCGATCCTTCCGCCCTTCAATATCGGCGGCACCACGATGGGCTACGGTCTCGGCCCCGCCTCGGCCTCTGCCTTCAACGTCGAGGCGGACAAGCGTTCGATCTCGGTAATGGGTGACGGCGGCTTCTGGCACAATGGTCTTGCGACCTCGGTGGGCAACGCGGTCTTCAACAAGCAGGACGGCGTCATCCTCGTCGTCGACAACTATTATTCGGCGGCGACCGGCGGCCAGGACATCATGTCTTCGCGCGCCATCAACCCGAACCGCAAGACGAACAACTCCATCGTCAACGCGGTGAAGGGCATCGGTGCGACTTGGGTACGCCAGATCGACCGCACCTATGATGTCGCCAAGATGCGTGACACGCTGAAGGAAGCGCTGACGACGGATGAGAAGGGGCCGAAGATCATCGTCGCCTCCTCCGAATGCATGCTGAACAAGCAGCGTCGTGTGAAGCCGCAGTTCAACAAGGCGGTGAAGGACGGCAAGCGGATGGTCAAGGAGCGCTTCGGCGTGGACGAAGACGTCTGCACCGGCGATCACGCCTGCATTCGTCTCTCCGGCTGCCCGTCGCTGTCAGTCAAGCATACCGATGATCCCCTGAAGGATGATCCGGTCGCGGCGATCGACAACAGCTGCGTCGGTTGCGGCAATTGCGGTGAAGTCTCTGAGGCCGCCGTTCTCTGTCCGTCCTTCTATCGCGCCGATGTGATCCACAACCCGACCCGTTGGGACAGCTTCGTTTCGAAGATGCGCAACAAGGTCATCGGCTGGCTGCAGGCGCGCCGCTCTGCCGGTCGTATCGTATTCGCAGACTGAGGGTTTTGAAGATGAACGAGATGGTAAACCCGAAGTCCCTGCTGGCAATCGACAAACCGCTGACCATCGCGATCCTCGCCATGGGTGGCCAGGGCGGCGGCGTGCTGGCGGACTGGATCGTGGGTCTTGCGGAAGAGCAGGGCTGGATGGCCCAGTCGACGTCTGTTCCAGGTGTCGCGCAACGCACCGGGGCAACGATCTATTATATCGAGATGCTGCCGGCGCGCGATGGCGTGGCGCCGATCTTCTCCCTGATGCCAACGCCGGGCGACGTGGATATCGTGCTGGCATCCGAACTGATGGAAGCCGGACGCTCGGTGCTGCGCGGTCTGGTCACACCGGACAAGACGGTGCTGATTGCCTCCACGCATCGCTCCTTCGCGGTCGGCGAAAAGGAAAAGCCGGGCGACGGCATCGGTGATCCGACCGTGGTGGTCGGTGCGACAGACTTCGCAGCCAAACGCACGATCGCCTTCGACATGGACAGCCTCGCCACCAAGAACGGCAGCGTCATCTCCTCATCGATGTTCGGTGCGCTCGCTGCGGCCGACGTCTTACCCTTCGCGAAGGAAGCCTTCGAGGCGACCATTCGTGGTGGCGGCAAGGGCGTGGAGCCCAGCCTTCGTGCCTTCAACGCCGCTTACGAGCGTGCCAAAGCCAAGCCACGCGATCAGATCAGTGCCTCGCCGGCAAAGCGCTTTGATGCGATGCCCGAAACGGCTGGCCATCCGCAGCTTGACCGCCTCGTTCACCGGCTTCGCGCAGAGTTTCCGGAAGTGGCTTGGCCGCTGCTGTTTGCCGGCGTGAAGAAACTGACGGATTTCCAGGATCCGGCCTATGCGGAGGAATATCTTGATCGCGTCGGCCAGCTCCACAAGCTCGACCGTGCCAATGGTGGCCAAGAGAAGGATTTTGCCTTCACCGTCCAGTCCGCAAAGTATGTTGCGGTCGCCATGGCCTATGACGATGTCATTCGGGTTGCCGACCTCAAGACCCGCGGCAGCCGTTTCGAGCGGGTGCGCAAGGAAGTCGGGGTCAAGCCTGACCAGATCCTCTACATGACCGAATACATGCACCCGCGCATGGAAGAGATCTGCGGCACAATGCCGAAGAAGCTCGGCCTGTGGATCGAGGAACGCCCCAAGCTGTTCGCCTGGCTTGACCGCCGGGTCAACAAGGGCCGCCGCGTCAAGACCGGCACGCTCTCCTGGTTCCTGACGCTTTATACGCTTGCCGCATTCCGCCGGATTCGTCGCAGCACCTTGCGCCATGCGCGCGAGACCGAACATCGCGAAGCCTGGCTCAGCGCAGCAACGTCGCTCATTTCGCGCAACTATGATCTCGCCGTTGAAGTCATCAACAACCGGCGCCTGGTGAAGGGTTATTCCGATACCCACGCCCGCGGTCTTTCCAAATTCGATCGCGTCATGTCGGCACTTCAGACCTTGTCGAACCGCGAAGACGGTGCCGCGTGGATGAAGCGGCTGCGCCAGGCGGCCCTGCTTGACGAGGGTGGCATCGCGCTCGACGGCGCATTGAAGACCGTCGCCACGCTCTGAGGAGCGTGGACGACATTGCCTGGAACAGCGCGGGTTCGCTCTAGATCTCGTGCTTGCGGATGTTCAGGAGGATCTTGTGGAGTGTCGCGGTGAAGACGCGATACTCCTCCTCGTCGATGCCGTCGAACATCCGCATGAATGAATCGTACATCGTCGGCCAGAAGCTCGCGAAGGCTTCGCGCCCCGCTTCGGTGATCGTCACGTCGCGAATGCGCATGTCTTCAGGCCGTGGCGTGCGGCGGATGTATCCCTGATCCTCAAGCGAATCCAGGGTGCGGCTCATCGTCGACTGCTCGATGACAGAGAACACAGAGAGCTCGTTGATGGTGAGCGACGAAGAGACGCTCAGCACCGCGAGCGTGCGCATCTTGGCCGTGGACAGGTCGTATTCGCGCAGTTCCTCCGACATGTTGGAGTTCCAGCGCGCCACGACGCGGTTCATCAGGTAAGGCGCGAAATGGTTGAGACCGATTTCTCCCATCGTAGGGGGAGGCAACGCGTTTCCGTCAGGATCCCTTCGCAGCACCACACCTGAAAACCGTTCTGCCATGAGCCCTCGTTTTGATCAGCCGATTGTCGTCATCGAAGCGATGAAGCGAGCAGGAAGCCGGAGCCGCCCGCAAGTCCAGGTCCCGGATGGGTTGAAGCCCCGATGTGGTACAGCCCCTGTATGTGGGTGCGGTGGTTAACAGACGATTTGAACGGCCGCCAGAGGAAAAACTGGTCGATGCCACAGAAGCCGCCGTAAGGATCACCGCCGACGAGGTTCATGTTCATGCATTCAAGGTTGGCCGGCGAATAACAGCGGCGCGACAGCTTGATCTCATGGAAGTTCTCGATGTGGCGCGCCAGCATGGCCTCGATGCGATCGGCGTAGCGTTCGCGCAAGTCTTCGGTCCAGCGCCCATCGGCCGGCGTCTCGATCTCTCCGGCAGCGTCACCCTTGATGAAACGTGGCGTTTCCGGAAGCTGCAGCCACAGCACGGAGGCACCTTCCGGTGCGCGGGACGGGTCAAAGCTCGCAGGCTGGCCGACGCAGACGGTCGGTTCGGCGGGCAGCAGGCCGCGCTCGCATTCATTTGTAGCGCGAGATACGCCATCGAGCCCCGGCGTCAGGTGCAGCAGCGCGACCTTGGCGAGATCCGGATCGCCTTTCCAGCGCGGCTGGCCCGATAGCGCATAGTGGATCTGCATGTTGCCCTTGCCGTAGCGGTAGCGGGCAACGCTTGAGGTCACCTCTTCCGGGAGAGGCTGCGGCCATTCCTGCAGGAGGCGCTCGTAGATCTGGTTCGGGGTCATGGAAGCGATCACGCCGGCGCGGGCATAGATCGTCTCGCCGGACATCAACCGCACGCCGCGGGCGCTGTTGTCGGCGCCGGGCATGATGCGTTCGACATCGCTATGGGTGCGCAGCACCCCGCCCTGGTCGGTGATCAGCTTCTCGAAGGCCTTGACGAGGTTCGCCGCGCCGCCCTTGACGATCGGGCAACCCGCCATTTCGACGGCAAAGCCGATGACCTTTACCATCTCGGCGGAATAGGCGCTTTCGGGTGACAACCCGCAATGCAGGACCCATGGTGCCCATAGGGCTTGTATCGCCTCGGAGCGATAGGTTGTTTCCAGATAGCCCCGCGCGGGAACAAGCGCGTCGCCAAACCAGGCGGCCAACTGCCGCAATCCCTTGCTCCAGCCCTGGCGCGCCACGGTCTTCAGCGTCGCGCCGGACCACAGTGCGCCACCCAGCAGCGAGAACAGGAAGGCGGCATCGGCGCCAAGCAGGTTCATCTCGCGGTCGAATGTCGTACCGTCGCCTTCCGACAGCGCCTCGAAGGTCGCGATATTCTTCTGGCGGTCCTTGGAAAGGATGACGGAGGAACCGTCCGGCCTCAAAACGCCCGTGGGGAGGTCGGCATGTGCGAACTCAAGCCCGCGCGCTTCGAGATCCTTTGCAAGCGCGCCATAAGCGGGAGAGGTGAGGAACAACACCATGGTCGTCGCCATGACGTCATGCACGAAGCCCGGCTCGGTGACCTCTTCGGTGCGAAGACAGCCGCCCAGCTGGGCGTTGCGCTCGAGAACAAGAACCTTCTTGTTCTTCTTGCCGAGCATCGCCGCGGCGACCAGCGCGTTGATGCCGCTGCCGACAATGATGTAGTCGAACTCTGCCATCTCCGGCCTCTCCAGGTCTTACGGGAAAGCCGGGCCGTTGGCGGCCCGGCTCCCATTCATCAGCCGGCGATCAAAGCCAGGGCGCGAACGGGCGAACCGGTGCCCTTGACGATCTTGAGCGGAGCGGCGATCAGCACGGCGCCCTTCGGCGGCAGCTGGTCGAGGTTGGAGAGCGATGCGAGGCCGTACTTGCCGGCGCCGTGCATCAGGTTGTGCGCCGGGAAGGGCGGGTTCATGCCACCGGCCGAACCGGCATCGGTGCCCACCGTTTCCTGGCCCCAGCCGATGATGCCCTTGGAAAGCAGGTACTGGATGGCTTCGGCCGTCGGACCAGGTGAATGCGGGCCGTTTTCGTCAGCGTTCAGGAAGGTCTCGGTGGAGCCGTTGCGCTTGTACCAGTCGGAGCGCATCAGCACCCAGCTGCCGGCTTCGATCTCGCCGTGCTCGGCTTCCCATTCCTTGATGCTTTCCACCGTCAGCAGGTAGTCCGGATCGGCTGCTGCTTCCTTCGAGCGGTCGATGACGTTGACCGGCGCCACGAAGTTCTGAGGCGGAATGGTGTCGGTGGTGTTGTTCGGGTTGTCCTTGCCGGTGATCCAGTGGCACGGCGCGTCGAAATGCGTACCGGTGTGCTCGCCGAGCTCCAGCCAATTCCAGGCCCAGAACGGACCGTCTTCGTTGTATTCTGAAATGGTGTGGACGGCGACCTTCGGCGTGTTCTTGCCGAACTGCGGCGGCAGGTACAGAACCGGCGTGTCGGGACCGAGCGGAGCGGTCAGGTCGACAACCTTGACGGAGCCGGAAACGAGCGCGGAAGCGAGACTGGAAAGAGTGCTGGAAGACATGTGCCGGGTTCCCCTTGAATGGCCGGTTAGGTGATGCAGTCGACCGCAGCTTCTGATGGCCGGCGGTCGTCCGTGATCAAAAACCTATTTCAGAAAATATGACGATGCAAGCAATCGAAATGCGCTTTCGGTTCGGCAACCCGCTGCTTCTAAAAGTTAATTCGAACCAGCCACTTGCGCGGCTTTCCAGTCCTTGCAACCAGAAGCTACAGGCACAGCTGACCATCGCCCCGGCGCCCGAGGTTGGGCGCCGTTTTCGCTGCGAAATATGCAGATGAATAGGTTGTCGGCAGTGGTGCCGAAGCGGCCGGCCTTGGCGTTACCGCTTCTTTTCCTTGCTGAACTTCTTTTCCAGCATGCTCACCAGACGCACCATCGGCCAGAGGAAGGCGATGTAGATCAGAGCGGCGCCAATCAACGGCGTCGGGTTGGCGTAAAGCGCCTGGGCATCGAGACCTTCCTTCATCAGTTCCGCAAGCGCGACGGTGGAGGCAAGCGATGTGTCCTTGAACATCGACACGCAGTTGTTGGTGGTCGGTGGAATGACCAGCCGGACCGCCTGCGGCAGCACGACCTTGTGAAGGGTGGTGATGAAGGAAAGTCCGAGGGCGGCCGCTGCTTCGAACTGTCCGCGCGGGATGCTCTCGATGCCGGAGCGGAATACCTCGGCCATATAGGCGGCCATCACGATCGTGAAGGCGAGGATGGCGCAGGCCCAGGATGAAAGCCGGATGCCGACGAAAGGCAGGGCGAAATAGATGATCATCAGCACCACCAGCATGGGGGTGGCGCGCAGGATGTCGATGTAGAAGACGGCGGCGTAGCGGAAGGGCTTCGGAGCATAGAGGCGGATAAGACCGATCAACAGGCCAAGCGGGATGCCAAGGCCAATGCCGGCAATGCCAAGCAGGAAGGTGTTGATCAGGCCGCGCAGGAGCGCCGGAAAGGCCTCTCCCAGAACCTCAATGTTAAAAAATGTCTCGAGCAGGGTCATTGCGAAGCTTCTCTATGCCAATGAAAATGCCGGCCATTACCGGCCGGCACGCATTTTTGCATCCAGGATGGGCCAGAACCTTACGGCTTCGGCATCGGCATTTCGACGGCAGAGGCCGAACCTTCAGCCGGCTCGCTGCCGAACCACTTCTTGTGGATTTCAGCAAGCGTGCCGTCCTTCTTCATGGCGGTGAGAGCTTCGTTTGCCTTCTCCAGCAGCGGATGGTCCTTGGTCATCATCAGGCCGTACTGCTCGCCGGTCTTGATGCGAACCTTGACGGCAAGATCCTTCATCTTGAGGAAGGAATATTCCATGCCCGGAACGTCGCTGACGGCGGCGTCAGCGCGCCCGGCGGACAGGTCCATCAGCATGTCCTGCTGGGCGTTGTAGCTCTTGATTTCGCTGATGCCGAGCTTGTCCTTGTTTTCCCTCGACCACTTGTCACCGGTGGACCCGGCCAGCACGCCAACGATCTTGCCGTTCAGGTCGTCGATCTTGGAGATCTCGACTTCCTTGCGCGTCGCAATGCCCATGTCGGAGTCATAATAGGGCTGCGTGAAGGACTGGCTGCCCATGCGCTCCTTGGTGATGGTGATCGAGGAGATCGCGACATCGATGCGCTTGGAGGCTGTCGCAGCGAAAAGTGCCTGGAAGCCAAGGTCGGAGATCTCGACCGTCATGCCGAGGCGCTTGGCCACTTCATTGACGATATCCACTTCGAAACCTTCGAAGGTACCGCTGGAGGTCTTGTATTCAAAAGGCGGGTTGCTCGGGTAGGAGCCGACCACTAGCGCTGCGGCCGAGGCCGAAGCGGCGCCTGCGAGCGAAAGGACGGCGGCGCCTGCAAGGCCCAGCAATGTGCGGCGGCAAACGGTCGTGAACATGATTCTCTGTTTCCCTCTGTTTGGTCAGCCTGCCGAAGCGGCGGGGCTGCAGGTCTTTTAATTTTCCGGGTTATCTCGCTTTGGTGCCTCGGCTTTCGCCGATCCACCGCATCCTCCCGTAGCGTGGATCGTGATGGAAAATCAGGCGAGATTCAAGAGGCCAAGTTTTAGGGTTCAAAGAAATTGTTGGGGCGGTTCAAGCGCTTGATGTTACTGAACTTTCAGTTTGTGATCCGGCGCTCTGACGGAGCCGGGATGCGTGACATTTCCTCTAACCTCCCCAGGTAATTGCGCAATTGATCAAGATGCCTATATTAGCGACATGGGCTGGCATGCCCTTCCACTTCGCGTTTAGCGAGTGGCCGCCACATAATGATCGCGCTTGATGAATAGTCGCTCTTGTGCGAGGCGTGGTCAAAATCTGAGGGAGATAAGAGGGCAGAATGGCGGGCAGCAAGCTTCTCAAGGTCACGTCACGGGTAACGGTGCAGGACTCCATTTACGAGCAGTTGCGCAACGCGCTGATGTGGGGCTCGTTCGCTCCGGCCCAGGCAATCACCATTTCCTCGCTGGCGACCGAGTTTGGCACGAGCCACATGCCGGTGCGCGAGGCCTTGCGTCGGCTGGCGGCCGAAAACGGTCTCGAGATCGGGCATAATGGCTCGGCGCGCGTTCCCTCCGTATCGCGCAGCCGCCTGGATGATCTTTGCCAGGCGCGCACCGTGCTCGAAGGGCTTGCCACGGAACTTGCTGCCGCCAACATGACCGATGAGGACATTGATCGTTCCGAACAGCTTGCCCGAGAGCATGAGGAAACCGGTAAGGCTGGCGATGTCTATGGCATGCTGCGCAAGAACCAGGAGTTTCACTTCGGCATCTACGAGAAGTCCGGTTCGCAAGTCCTGCCGCAGCATATCGAAATGCTGTGGCTGCGGTTCGGCCCCTACATGCGCATGCTGACGAACTATGTGGCCGCGGAGTTCGACAAGGGAATGGTGCACCCGTTCTCGTCCTACCACTACCAGATCATCGAGGCTCTGCGGGCCCGCAACGGCGTGGCAGCGCGTGAAATGATGGTGGGCGATATCCTGGCGACCCAGGTGCAGTTGCGGGACATGTGCCCCGAATAAGCCGGGCAAGCAGGTCCCGTCGTGCCGCTCACGCCAGCGTCATCCATTCGTGATGCGGCTACTTGAGTTTTCCAGGACACAGCGCTAAATCTCGCGTCACCAGGACCGGGCCCCTCTGGCAGTTCACCTGAACTGTGATGTCGGACTGGATGTTTTTGTCCAACTTGGGTGCCTGGTGTTCGCGGAAATCACGACACGACGCTAATTTTCAGACCTGCGGCAGTTGAACCTGCCGCTTCGAGGTCTAGTTCGTCACCGTTCGCAGCATAGGTCACTCTCGCTTTTCGATTGGGTGCCAAATGATGGATTTTCTAACGGCGGAGGCATTAGCTGCCCTCGCGCAGGTGATCATGATCGACCTTGTGCTCGCCGGTGACAACGCGATTGTCATCGGTCTGGCTGCGGCCGGTCTTCCAAAGGAAGTGCGTGCAAAGGCGATCCTCGTCGGGATCATCGCCGCAACTGTTCTGCGTATTCTATTCGCTGCCATAACCCAGCAACTGCTCGCGCTTGGCGGCATGGTGCTGATCGCGGGCGGTATCCTCCTGCTTTACGTCTCCTGGAAGATGTGGCGCGAGCTTCGCACTCCTCATCAGCAGGAAGAAGAAGCCACCGAAGCACTGGAAAATGCCGACCTCAACAAGGACGGCACGGTTGCCGGTGGTGCGCCGAGAAAGACGTTTGCCCAGGCTGCCTGGCAGATCGTCATCGCGGACGTCTCGATGTCGCTCGACAACGTGCTCGCCGTCGCCGGTGCAGCGGGTCACCATCAATGGGTGCTGATCGTCGGCCTCGGTCTTTCGATCGCCCTGATGGGCCTTGCGGCAAGCTTCATCGCTCGCCTGCTCAACAAGCATCGCTGGATCGCTTATGTCGGTCTGCTCATTATCCTCTACGTGGCGCTCGAAATGGTGTTCAATGGCGCCAATGCCATCTGGCCCGGGTCGATGGACTGGATTCCGTTTATCGGGGGCGCCGAGGCCCCGGCTTCCGCTCCTGCGGCTCCAGCACCGGCAGCGCCTGCCCCGGCACCGGGCGGCTGACGGCTGACGGCAAGCCACATCGACTTTCAAAAAGGGGTGCAGCTTCCGGCTGCGCCCCTTTTTCTTTTGTCGCTGAACATCGTCCATTCAACCAAAACTTATGAGGCGGCAGGAGATCCTATTCGTCCGGACTAATATCTGCTTTTATGTTTTCCTGCAGATCTCGGGCCCTGTGCCCGCTGCGGTCGAGGGAGGTCGACCGCGGTTTTCGAGGAGGCGGTGCCCGCCTGGGGCGCCAAGCGTGGAGTCTGGATATTTTGACAGAGCATTGCTTTGACGTGGCCCATCTGGGCCATGTGGAGATATTGACCAACAAGTTCGACGAGAGCCTCGACTTCTTCACGCGCGTTTACGGGCTGAAGATCAGCGGTCGAGACGAGAATTCCACCTACCTGCGTGCCTGGGACGACTACGAATTCCACACGCTGAAGCTGACGCGTTCGGACACGACCGGCGTTGCCCATATCGGCTACCGGGTCTCTTCGCCGGAAGCGCTGGAGCGTCGGGTGAAGGCGATCGAGGCGAGCCGGTTCAAGACGATTGGTTGGGTTGAGGGCGACCTCGGCCACGGGCGCGCGTTCCGTTTCGAGGACCCCTTCGGCCATGTCTTCGAGATCTACTGGGAAACCAACCGTTACCAGCCCGATGCTGCCGACAAGCCGGCGCTCAAGAACATGTCGAGCCGTTTCCACGCCCAGGGTGCAAGCCCGCGGCGTCTCGACCACCTGAACCTGCTGGCGGCCGACGTCACGGAGTTCCGCGAGTTCATGGTCACCTGTCTCGGCTCCCGCGTCACCGAGCAGATCCAGCTCGACAACGGGCGCCTCGGTGGCTGCTGGTTCACCGTCAACAACAAGACTTATGACCTTGCCTGCACGGAAGAGCATGGCGGCGGTTTTGCCCGCTTCCACCACATCACCTATGCGACCGACCAGCGCGAAGACATTCTGCGGGCGGCCGATATCTTCCTCGAAAACGGTGTTCATATCGAAACCGGGCCGCACAAGCATGCGATCCAGGGCACCTTCTTCCTTTACGTATGGGAGCCAGCTGGAAACCGCGTGGAGCTCGCCAATTCAGGTGCGCGCCTCATTCTCGCGCCGGACTGGGAGCCTGTCACCTGGACCGAGACCGAGCGCAAGAAGGGCCAGGCCTGGGGGCTGAAGACCATCGAAACATTCCATACGCATGGCACGCCCCCGGTCGTGCACAAATAACAGGATACGAGGCTAAGCATGGCAAAGACAGCATTGGTCATCAGCGCCCATTCGGCGGATTTCGTCTGGCGTTGCGGTGGCGCGATCGCGCTGCATGAGGAGAAGGGCTACGAGGTTACCGTCGTCTGCCTTTCTTATGGTGAGCGCGGCGAAAGCGCCAAGCTCTGGAAGAATCCCGGCATGACGCTGGAGAAGGTCAAGTCGGAGCGTCGGCGGGAAGCCGAAAACGCAGCAAAGGCGCTTGGCGTCACCGACATCCAGTTCTTCGACCTCGGCGATTATCCGTTGATCGTCGACCAGGACGCGAAGTTCAAGCTGGTCGACGTGATCCGCAAGGTGCAGCCCGAATTCATGCTGTCGCACTCCAAGTGGGACCCGTACAACACGGACCATATGTATGCGACTCAGGTGGCGCTTGATGCACGCATGATCGCCCAGGCCTGGGGCCACAATCCGGGCGAAAAGGTGCTCGGCGCGCCGCAGCTTTACCTGTTCGAGCCGCACCAGACCGAGCAGATGGAATGGAAGCCGGACGTCTTCCTGGACATCTCGCCCGTTTGGGAAAAGAAGTGGGCCGCCATCCAGTGCATGGAAGGTCAGGAGCACCTCTGGCACTATTACAAGAACGTCGCCGAAAACCGCGGCAACCATTTCATGCGCAATTCCGGCGGCCAGTCGGGCGGGCGCAAGTCCACCCATGCGGAAGGTTTCCAGTCAGTCTTCCCGCGCACGGTCGACGAATTGTAAGCGGGAGCCGGAACGATGGGTGTGGTTGTCCAGAACATCGAGCGCGCCGAGCAATCCGTCATCGACAGGCTGGCAGCCTGCGGTGTTGCGACGGTGCACGAAGCGCAGGGTCGCAAGGGGCTGCTCGCAAGTTATATGCGGCCGATCTATCGCGGGGCGCGGCTGGCGGCGAGTGCGGTCACCATTTCAGCCCCTCCGGGCGACAACTGGATGCTGCATGTGGCGATCGAGCAGATCAAGCCGGGCGACATCCTGCTGCTCGCACCCACCAGCCCCTGCGAAGACGGCTATTTCGGTGACCTGCTCGCGACCTCCGCGATGGCACGCGGCTGCAAGGGGCTGATCATCGATGCCGGTGTGCGTGATGTCGCCGACCTCACCGAGATGCAGTTTCCGGTCTGGTCCAAGGCGGTGTTCGCACAGGGTACCGTGAAGGAGACGCTGGGATCGGTCAATGTCCCGGTGGTCTGCGCCGGCGCCTATGTGCGTCCGGGCGACGTCATCGTCGCCGATGACGATGGTGTCTGCGTCGTGTTGCGTGAAGAAGCGGCAGAGGTGGCCAAGAAAGCCGAGGCGCGTGTCGCGGCCGAAGAAGGAAAGCGCAAGCGTCTTGCCGCTGGTGAACTCGGTCTCGACATCTACGACATGCGGGGCAGACTGGCCGAAAAGGGCCTGAAATATTATCTGACCGTCGAGCGGTCTGGGAGGCGGCTATGAACGCAAGTGAGAACGGCGTCCGCTGCATGTGGATGCGCGGCGGCACGTCCAAGGGCGGATATTTCCTGGCCGAAGACCTGCCGGCGGATCGTGACGGTTTTCTTCTGCGCGCCATGGGGTCGCCCGACAGCCGCCAGATCGACGGCATGGGCGGCGCCAATCCGCTCACCTCGAAGGTTGCCGTCGTCAGGAAGTCGGAGCGCGAGGGCGTCGACGTCGATTACCTGTTCCTGCAGGTCTTCGTCGACCAGCCGATTGTCACCGACGCCCAGAACTGCGGCAACATCCTCGCCGGTATCGGGCCGTTTGCGATCGAACGCGGGCTGGTGCCGGTGAAGGGCGAGAAGACCGAAGTCTCGATCTACATGGAAAACACCGGCCAGATTGCCATTGCGACGGTCGAGACGCCCGGCGGCAAGGTCACGTATAAGGGTGATGCGCGTATCGACGGCGTACCTGGCACCTCGGCACCGGTGCCGATCGTGTTTGCCGATACGGCCGGATCTTCCTGCGGCGCGCTGCTGCCGACCGGCAATGCCGTGGACGAGATCGAAGGCGTGGCCTGCACGCTGATCGACAACGGCATGCCCTGTGTGGTGATGCGCGCCGATGCGCTTGGCATTCGCGGCGACGAAAAGCCGAAGGATCTTGAGGCTAACCAGGAACTGAGGGCAAAGCTCGAAGCGATCCGGCTGAAGGCCGGCCCGATGATGAACCTCGGCGACGTCTCGAAAAAGTCCGTTCCCAAGATGACGATGGTATCCGCGGCGACCGGTGGCGGTGCAATCTCGACCCGCACCTTCATTCCCCATACCTGCCACGATGCGATCGGCGTCCTCGGCGCTGTCAGCGTGGCCACGGCCTGCCTGCTGCCCGAGGGGCCGGCGAGCGAGCTGGCGGCGATTCCCGAAGGAGATGAAAAGCTGCTGTCGATCGAGCATCCAACCGGCGAGATGAGCGTCATCGCGACGATGAAGGATGGCGAGGTCCACCGGGCGGCGGTGCTGCGGACGGCGCGCAAGCTTTTCGACGGGATGGTATTTGGCGACTGAGGTGCCGACGATGAAGATCGCATTCTTGGGCTTCGGCGAAGCCGCCCGCGCATTCCATGATACCCTGGCGCCGGTGCTCCAGACCGGAGAATTTCGCGCTTATGACCGGCTGCTCGATGATGAGCAGTCTTTCGGTGGCATGCAGCAGGCGATACAGTCGCGTAACGTTTCTGTCGCCCGGTCTGCCGCCGAACTTGCCGATGCGGAATGGATCTTCAGCGCAGTGACGGCCGACCAGAGCTTGGAGGCGGCGCAGTCGATCCTGCCTGCCATCGGCCAGGGTGCGCTCTTCATCGACATCAACTCCGTGTCGCCGGATCGAAAGCGGGAAACGGCAGAGTTGATCGAGGGCGCTGGCGCAGATTATCTCGACATGGCGGTCATGGCGCCGGTCCACCCCAAGGGTCACGCAACGCCGGTGCTGATCGCCGGCAGTGTGGCGGAAACACTGGTCGGGCGGCTGCGGGAACTGGGCTTTGATGCCAACGTAGCAGGCGCGAAAGTCGGCTCCGCAACGGCGATCAAGATGGTGCGCTCGGTGTTCGTGAAGGGCCTGGAAGCGATCACGGTTGAAGCTCTGCTCGCTGCAGAAGCATCAGGCTGTTTCGAGGAGATCTTGGCGTCGCTGTCGAAAAGCTTTCCCGGCCTGGAGTGGTCGAAGTTCCCGAACTATCAGTTCGAACGCACCACGCGCCATGGCCGCCGCCGGGCCGCCGAAATGCGCGAAAGCGGTGCGACGCTCGATGCACTTGGCCTGAACGGCGGGATCGCGCGAGAAACCGCAGCCATTCAGGACGCGATGGCGGCAAGCGGTGTCGTTGACGGCGAGGATCTGCACGAGACGGTGGTGCGCGTGCTGGCTGCGCGCCTCAAAGGCTGAGACACCCTCTTCGGCGGCATGTATACACGGCCCTTGGCGAGTCTTTCAGAACCCGCTAAGCTTTCTTCCGATCGGGCGGCAGCGCGCCGGCTTTGCATAGGTGCAGATGTGGAAGAGCCTTCAAGAAATACCCACACGATGCGTGCGCTGATGGAGCTGCGCAAGCGGATCCTGAGCGGTGATTATCCCGGCGGGACGCGCCTGTTCGAGGTGCCGCTTGCCGAAACGCTGCAGATTTCCCGCACGCCGGTGCGTGAGGTGATGTCGCGCCTTGCCGAGGAAGGCCTGCTGGACCGGCTCGCCAATGGCGGCTTCGTGGTGCGCAGCTTCACCTATGCCGATGCCGTTGATGCCATCGAACTGCGCGGCGTTCTGGAAGGCACGGCGGCACGGCTCGCCGCCGAACGTGGCGTGTCGCAGGCTGGGCTCGACCAGTTGCGGGAGCTTCTGGCGCGGCTTGAAGATTGCTTCGGCAGCAGTTCGGATGATGTGGATCTCGAAGCGTATTCCGAAGCCAATGCCCGCTTCCATGCCACGCTCGTGGAAATGTCCGGGAGCACGGTTATCCAGCGCGAAGTGGACCGCGCGACGCGCCTGCCATTTGCCTCGCCGTCGGCCTTCCTGTCGGGGAGTACGCAGGTTGCAGCCTTCCGGCAATCGCTGCATATCGCCCAGGACCAGCACCGCAACCTGCTCGCCGCCGTTGCGAGCCGCGAAGGGGCTCGCGCCGAGTTTATTGCGCGGGAGCACGCCCGCATCGCTCGCAAGAACCTGGAATATGCCGTATATGAAGATCCGGAACTGATGCTGACGCTGCCGGGCCTCGTGCTTCTCAATTCCTGAGTCGGACTTCAATAGGTCCCGCATCTCCGGGCACGGCCGCCGGCCACGATGCGCTGGCTGATTCTTTTCCCTTGAATTTGGCAATGGATGACGTCATGTATACATCCACTCGCGAACCAAGGGAGGATTTCCGTGACCCAAGCCAATCTTACGCAAGTTTTGAAGGATGCAGGCAACACTGTTGAGCACCTGCGCAACTCCAAGACCGGCATCTATGTATACCCTGTCGTCGCTCCGGAATTTTCGAACTGGCGTTCGGAACAGGCTGCCTGGCGTGAAGGCGCCGTGCTTTTCGACCAGTCCCACCACATGGATGAACTGGTTGTCGAAGGCCCGGATGCGGCCAAGTTCCTCGAGAGCCTCGCGATCAACAGCTTTGCCAACTTTGGCACGAACCGCGCCAAGCATTATGTGCCGGTAACGCCGGCCGGCTACGTCATCGGCGACATGATCATCTTCCGCGAAACCGAAGAGAAGTTCGTTCTCGTTGGCCGCGCGCCGACTGCTAACTGGCTGCTCTACAATGCCTCGCTCGGCAAGCATAACGTCAAGCTGACGCACGACCCGCGCTCGCCGTCGCGCCCTGATGGCAAGCTCGTTACCCGTATCCACTACCGTTTCCAGATCCAGGGCCCGGACGCCCCGAAGGTCTTCGAAAAGATGAACGGTGGTCCGATCCCGGAAATCAAGTTCTTCCACGTTGACTGGATCAATGTCGGCGGTCGCAAGGTCCAGGCTCTGCGGCACGGCATGGCCGGTGCTCCGGGTCTTGAAATCTGGGGTCCGTATGCTGAAAAGGACGAAGTCCGCGACGCCATCATGAAGGCTGCGGAAGAGGCAGGCGTTGATCTGCGTCCGGTCGGTAGCCGTGCATACGCCACCAACACGCTGGAGTCCGGCTGGATCCCGTCGCCGCTCCCGGCGATCTACACGGGCGACGAACTGCAGGGTTATCGCGACTGGCTCTCCGCCCAGAGCTACGAAGCTTCGGGTTCGATCGGCGGCAGCTTCGTGTCCGACAACATCGAAGACTATTATCTCAACCCCTACGAGCTGGGCTACGGCGTTTACGTCAAGTTCGACCACGACTTTGTCGGTCGCGCTGCCGTTGAGAAGCAGAAGGAAACCCCGCAGCGCCGCAAGGTCACTTTCGAGTGGAACTCTGACGATGTCGTCAAGGTCATCGCTTCGGCCTTCCAGCCGGGCGAGCAGGCCAAGAAGTGGATCGACTTCCCGCTTTCCAACTACGCGTCTTCGAGCTTCGACAAGGTGCTGAAGGATGGCAAGGTCGTCGGCCTCTCGATGTTCAACGGCTACAGCTACAACGAGCGCTCCATGCTGTCGCTCGGCGTTGTTGATGCCGACATCAAGGAAAACGACGTCCTGACGCTCGTCTGGGGCGAGCCGGATGGTGGCACCTCCAAGACCTCGGTCGAGCAGGGCCACGGCCAGGCCGAGATCCGCGTTCGCGTTGCCGCCGTGCCTTACGCACAGGAAGCTCGTGAAAATTACGCCGAAAGCTGGCGCACGAAGAAGGCCCTCTAAGGCCAAGGCGTGCGAGACATCACTGTCTCGCACGCCTTTCGTCCACGTGACGGAGAGGTTTTCATTGGCTGAGCGGGGGGAGGATCAACAATGGCACTTATGAATTTGTTCAAGGGCAAGCCGGACGAAGCGCCGGTCGAGTCCACCCGCTTCAGGGACCTCATCGACGGTTATTCGATCGAGGTTATGCCGCGCACCGCGGCCAAGATCGAGGACTTCAAGACGCTCCTGCCGAAGGGCACCCGCGTCTATGTCGCCCATATCGAGGGCACGCCGATCGAGGAGATGGTGGCGACGGCCAAGCGCCTGACCGATGATGGTTTCCCCGTCATGCCGCATTTCCCGGCCCGCATCATTCCGAGCCTCGCCGTTCTGGAAGACTGGATCAAGCGCTACCATAATGAGGCGGGCGTCGAGCAGGCGCTGCTGCTGGGTGGCGGTGTTTCGACCCCTGCTGGCGAGCTCGACAGCTCAATGCAGATGATCGAGTCCGGCCTGTTCGACCGGTACGGCTTCAAGCGCCTTCATGTCGCTGGCCATCCTGAAGGCAACAAGGATATCGACAAAGACGGCGGCTACCGCATCGTCGATGAGGCGCTCAAGTTCAAGCAGGCTTTTTCCGAAAGCAGCGATGCCGAAATGGCGATTGTCACCCAGTTCGCCTTCGATGCCAAGCCCGTCATTGCCTGGGCCGAGCGCATTGCCGCAGCCGGCGTCAAGCTGCCGATCCATCTTGGTATCGCCGGCCCCACCAAGCTGCAGACGCTGATCAAGTTTGCGATCTCCTGCGGTGTTGGACCGTCCATCGCGGTTCTCCAGAAGCGCGCCATGGACCTGAGCAAGCTACTCGTCCCTTATGAACCGGCGGAAGTCCTCGAGGATATCGCGGATTACAAGGCAGCCCATCCGGAAAGCCTGATCCAGCAGATCCATGTCTTCCCGCTCGGCGGCATTCGCACCAGCGCCGAATGGATGAACGCGCGGCTTCCTGAAAGACAGGCCGCGACGGCCTGAGGCTGGGTTCGGAGAAGTCTTAAACGCCGCCGCTGGCATCCTGCTGGCGGCGTTTTCGCGTCGTCACCTCGAGATGCGGTCAATATAACGTATTGCCGAACGGGTGACGATGTCGTGCCCGTCCGCCCTGACATTCTGGTGCGAGAAGGCGCCATAGATCCGCTCGAACGGCCAGTGCGCAAGACGCTCGGCCACATCGGCCACTTCCTGTGCACTGAGCGGAATCATGTTGGGATAACTCCACATGAAGGAAACCTGGTCGGCACCTGGCGTCACCTGCACGATGTCACCCGCCAGCAGCACGCCCTTGTCATCCTCGCCCGTCCAGTGCAGCACTGTGCCGCCGGCAAAATGGCCACCGCCGTGAACCAGCGTCACCGTGGACGAAAGAGCGAGCGCATCCTCGTCCCAGAAGCGGATGTGGTCGGACGGACGACAGACCCATTCCCGGTCTGCCGCATGAAGATAGATCGGCGCATCGAAGGCTGCCGCCCAATCCTGCATCACCGTATAATAATGCGGATGCGAGATCGCGATGGCGCTTAATCCACCGAGCCCTTCCACCAGCGCCTTCGTCGCGTCATCGAGGAGCGCGAGGCAATCCCAGAGCACGTTGCCGTTCGCGGTTTTCAGGAGCAGCGCTCGCTGGTTGATCGCGAAGGCTGGCACTGTCTGGAGCGACAACAGCCCCGGCTCAAGCTGTCGCCATGTGTTGGTGTGAGAGGCGGCGAGCTTCTGCGGTGTTGTCCAGCCTTGGCCGGACGGCGGGACATATTGCCGTTCGTCCTGGCAGATGCGGCAGCCGTCCGGCGCCGGTTCGCCACCTTCATATGACGTGCCGCAGGCGGTGCAGATAAAGATCGTCATGAACCCTCCGGTATGCGCAAGTCCTGGCCAAAGCTGCAGCAAATAAGCGAGAAGCGCAAAGGGTAGTTCCGATCCAGCGCAGCGTCGCGTGGCATTTGGCGCTCGATCTTCACCATTCTCAAAGCCATGCCGCCTATGATGGGCTTCGTCTCCAAGCCGAGGACAAGCGGATGACGAACACGAAGCCCCCGCGCCTGCTCAACCTGGACCTTTTGCGCCTCGCTTCGGCGTTGATGGTCCTGCTGTTCCACTACGGTTTCAGGATGGAGCGAAGCGGCGAGGGCGGCGGCATCGGCTTTCCGGAATTCGCCCCCTTGGCCCAATGGTTCGATGCGGGACTGCTCATCTTCTTTGCCATATCGGGCTACGTCATCACCATGTCGGCGGAAGGGCGGTCCGCTTTTAACTTTGCAGTTGGACGCTTCGCGCGGCTCTGGCCGACATTCGTCGTATGCGCGACGATTACGGCCGTCATCCTGTCCGTTATGCCGGTGCCGGGGCTCGAACCGCCGACGATCAGGCAGTGGCTTGCGCATGCGGTCATCATCTCGCGCGGGTTGGGCCAGCCCTTCCTCGACGGCGCCTACTGGACCATCGCCTACGAGATCATCTTTTATGGATGGATCTTCCTGTTGCTCGCCTCCGGCCTCCTCCGTCGGCATTGGCGGCAGGTGGTGCTCGCCTGGTTGCTCGTTTCCGCGACTAACGAGCTGTTCCTCGGCAGCGGCGCCATCCAGAAACTGCTGATCACCGAATATTCCGGCTATTTTGCCTTCGGCCTCGTGCTCTACAAGACCCAACGCGACTGGTCCGCACGGAACCTCGTGCTTCTGTTCGCTGCCGCCTGCTGGGCGACGATGGCGCCATTCCTGACGGAGCCGGACTTCATCGAGATGTATGGGCTCCATCGAAGCATTGAAGGGCTCTCGCTGCTGGGGCCGCTCTCGCTTGGGCTTGTTGCTGTCTGTGCCACCATGCCGTCGGTACCGATGCGCCCTGCGCTCGCCATTGCGCTCGGCGGGCTCACCTATCCGCTGTACCTGCTGCACCAGAATATCGGTTATGCTGTCTTCGCGAGGTTCGGCACGGTCGAAAATCGTTGGCTGCTCGCGCTCGCCCTCCTCGCGGCGTTGCTTGCCGTCTCCTTTGCATTGGCGCGTTGGCTGGAGCCGTGGGCCCGGCGCAGCATCCTCAATGTTGCCGCCCAACTGAAACCTGGCATGGCCAGGTTCAGGCAGCAGCGGGCGTAGAACTACACCCTCCCAGCCTTACTGATCGTTTGCGCACAGAACCTGTTCGTCCTTTCGCATGGACCGAGCTTCTTCCTCGCCGTAATGTTCCGCCGCCGCCGGGGGAGCGGCAAGGAGGAGCAGTTTTATGAATCGCATGCAGGACAAGGTGGTGCTGGTGTTTGGCGCGGGCTCGGTGGGACCGGGTTTCGGCAATGGCAAGGCCGCCGCCGTTGCTTATGCCCGCGAGGGCGGAAAAGTTGTTTGTGTCGATGTTGATCTCGAGGCCGCAAAAAACACCGTCGAGGTGATCGAGTCCGAGGGCGGAACGGCACTCGCGCTGTCAGCTGATGTCACGCAGTCCACCCAGATTGCTTCGGTCGTGGAGCAGACGCTGAACCGCTTCGGCCGCATCGACGTGCTGCACAACAATGTCGGGATCAACCTGCCAGGCGGTGCGGCTGAGGCGACGGAGGAAAGCTGGCGCAAGGTCATGGATGTCAACCTGACCAGTGCGTTCCTCACCTGCAAGGCCGTGCTGCCGATCATGGAGCGCCAGGGCAACGGCGCAATCATCAATATCTCGTCGCTCGCTTCGATCCGCTGGACGGGTTATCCGTACGTTTCATATTATGCATCTAAGGCGGCGCTCAATCACTTTACGCGCGCAATTGCGGTGGAATATGCCGCCAAGGGGATCCGCGCCAACACCATCCTGCCGGGGCTCATGGATACGCCCCACATCCAGAAGCAGATCAGCGGTTATTACGGCTCGGCCGAGGAGATGAAGGCGAAGCGCGACGCCTTGTCGCCCATGAAGCGGCAGGGTGACGGCTGGGACATTGCCTGGGCTTCGGTTTTCCTGGCATCCGACCAGGCGAAATACATCACCGGTATCGAGCTTCCGATCGACGGCGGATTGCATATGACCGTCGCCGGGAGCCTCAACTGATGAACATCCTGGTGGTTCATCATATGGACCGCCAAAGACAAAAATGCGCGTTTTCGTGATTTAACGCTTGCGTCATGCTTCGGCGTCGAGCAGATTTCACGGGCTCGAACAACGGCTCTTGGGGGAGCTGCTGCGAATGGCTGGAGGAGCCGGACGCGGGGGAGAAGTTGGTCGCTGCCGTGGCGCTTTGAGCGTCGCCGCTCCAGACGATGGATCCTGTTGCTTCTCGGGCAGCGCGAGGTTTGCGCTTGATAGGGAGGATGGCAGGTGACGGCAACAGCCAACAGCACGATCGATCCGATGAACGAGGCAGCGATCCTGGCGGGGCTTGAGGGTATTGCGCCCCAGCAGACCGGCTCGCGCTGGATGCGCCCGATCGAAGCGGTTGCCGCCGCGCTTCTGGTCGCCATCATCGCGCTTCTCCTGACCGGCGTCATCTCCCGTTACGTTTTCTCGCTTCCGATCGTCTGGATCGATGAAGTCGCCTCGATTTCCTTCCTGTGGCTCGCCATGCTCGGTTCCGCTATGGCGGTGGACCGCAGCGAACACCTGCGGCTGACGCTTTTCGTCGGCATGCTGCCGTCGCGGGTCCAGGGGGTGGCGAACACGCTCGCCATGCTGCTGATGGCCGTGTTCCTCGGCGTGATGCTGCGCCCGGCCTATGAATACGCGATGGAAGAAGCCTTCATCACATCGGCGGCCCTGAACATCCCGATGAGCTATCGCGCGACCGCGCTGCCGGTCGGCATCGCGCTGATGCTGGTGCTTGCCGTGGTCAACGTCATCAAGGGCTCGAACTTCCGGCAGATCGCCATTTCGGTCGTCGCCACGGCCGTCGTGGTGGGCTTGTTGTGGTTCGTGGGTCCCAGCCTCAAGACCATCGGCAACTGGAACATTCCGATCTTCCTCGTTGGCTTCGTGGCGTTGTTCCTGGTGCTTGGCGTGCCGATCGCCTTCTGCTTCGGGCTTGGCACGCTGGCCTTCCTTACCTTCACCACCTCTGTCCCGGTCTTCGTCATGATCGGCCGCATGGACGAGGGCATGTCGAGCATCATCCTGCTTTCGGTGCCGATCTTCGTGCTGCTCGGCTGCGTGCTTGATGCGACGGGCATGGGTAAGGCGATCGTGGAGTTCCTGGCGTCGTTGCTCGGCCACGTCCGCGCGGGTATGTCTTATGTGCTGCTCGGCTCGCTTTTCCTCGTGTCGGGTATCTCCGGCTCCAAGGTGTCCGACATGGCGACCGTGGCGCCCGCGCTGTTTCCGGAAATGAAGCGCCGCGGGCACAAGCCGCCGGAAATGATCGCGCTTCTCGCAACCGGCGCTGCCATGGCCGAAACGGTCCCGCCGTCGATCGTGCTGATCGTGCTCGGCTCGGCAGCCGGTGTATCGATCGCGGGCCTGTTTACCTCCGGCTTTGCAATCGCCATGGTGTTGCTTCTGGTGCTGGCCGTGCTGGCACGCTGGAAGTCCCGCCACGAATCCATGGCGGGCGTGCGCCGTGCGCCGCTGTCGCTCATCAAGAAGGCCTTCCTAGTTGCCGCGCCGGCGCTGGTCCTGCCGTTCCTGATCCGCACCGCGGTCGGCGAGGGCATTGCCACGGCAACCGAGGTGTCGACGATTGCCGTGCTTTACGCGATGATCATCGGCGTCATCCTCTATGGTGGCATCAGCCGCGAGCGGCTTTACGGCATGCTGGTGGAAACGGCAGCGCTTTCCGGGGCCATCCTGATGATCCTCGGTGCGGCTTCGGCCATGGCCTGGGCGCTGACGCAGACCGGTTTTGCCTCGCAGATCGTCGCCGCGGTCCAGGATCTTCCGGGCGGCTGGCTCACCTTCATGGGCGTCACCATCCTCATCTTCATGGTGCTCGGCTGCGTGCTGGAGGGGCTGCCGGCAATCGTGCTGATGGCGCCGATCATGTTCCCTGTCGCCCGCTCGCTCGGCATCAACGACATCCACTATTCCATGGTGGTCGTAACGGCGATGAACATCGGCCTGATGGCCCCACCGATCGGCATCGGTTTCTATATCGCCTGCAAGATCGGCAATGTTTCGCCAGACGAGGCCATGAAGGCCATCTGGCCCTATATCGGCGCGCTGATGATCGGCCTTCTGGTGATCGCGGCTGTGCCCTTCTTCTCGACGGTTTTCCTGTGAAACCGTGAGACCATAAACCGGGAATAAAACTGGAGGAGGACTTTATGACCGTTAATCGCAGAACGCTTCTTTTGGGTGCCGCCACCACCGGCATTGCCACCACATTTTCCATTCGCACGCGCCCGGCCAATGCGGCCGAATTCACCTACAAGTTTGCCAATAACCAGGCGCTGTCGCACCCGATGAACGTGCGCGCCAAGGAAGCTGTCGCCAAGATCCAGGAGGAGAGCGGCGGCCGTATGGCGATCAACATCTTCCCCTCCAGCCAGCTTGGCGCCGATACGGACATGCTGAACCAGATCCGCTCCGGCGGCGTCGAAATGTTCAGCCTGTCGCCGATCATCCTGTCGACCTTCGTTCCGAATGCTTCGCTCAATGGCGTCGGTTTTGCCTTCCCGAGCTATGACAAGGTCTGGCCGGCCATGGACGGCGACCTCGGCAAGTATGTGCGCGGCGAGATCGAGAAGAAGGGCCTGCTGACGCTCGACAAGATCTGGGACAACGGCTTCCGCCAGATCACGTCGTCCAAGGGTCCGATCGAAACGCCGAAGGACCTCGAAGGCTTCAAGATCCGCGTTCCGGTGAGCCCGCTCTGGACCTCCATGTTCACCGCCTTCGGCTCGGCACCGGCATCGATCAACTTCGCCGAAACCTACACGGCGCTGCAGACCGGTATCGTTGACGGCCAGGAAAACCCGCTTGCCATCCTCACCACCGCGAAGCTCTACGAAGTGCAGAAGTTCGTCTCGATGACGAACCATATGTGGGACGGCTTCTGGATCCTCCTGAACCGCCGCGCATGGCAGGCGCTGCCGGAAGACCTTCAGGAAATCGTCTCCAAGCACTTCAACGCCGCAGCCGAACTGCAGCGCAAGGACGTGATGGACCTCAACACGACGGTCCAGGCGGAGCTGGAAGGCAAGGGCATGACCTTCAACAAGCCGGACGGCGCGCTCTTCCAGGAAAAGCTGAAGGAAGCCAACTTCTACAAGGACTGGAAGGCCAAGTATGGCGACGAGGCCTGGGAAATCCTCGAAAACGCCGTCGGAACGAAGCTCGGCTAAGCCAGGCGGGATAGGCGGACGTGCCTGTGGAGCAGATGATCGCAAACCTGGCTGATCTTCGGATCGGTGGCACGTCCGGCTCGGGCGCGCAGGCGGTGGAAAGGGCCTTGCAGCTTCTTTCCATCGTCGGGCGTCGTGCCGAGCATGGGGTCGCATTGAGTGAAGTGGTCGCCGAAAGTGGCCTCAACAAACCGACGACGCGGCGGCTCCTGATGGCGCTGATGCGCTCGCGACTGGTTGAACAAGACGAAGTGACGCGCCGTTATTACCTTGGCGGCGAACTGTATGTGCTCGGCGTGCTGGCAGCCCGCCGCCACGGACTTCTGGAGATGGCTGCAGACAGCCTGAAGAGGTTGTCTGCGCTGTCTGCCGACACCAGCTTTGTATCGATGCGGCGCGATGACTACGCCGTTTGTCTGCATCGCGAGGAAGGAACGCACCCGGTGCGTACCCACGCTCTTCTGACCGGCGACCAGAATCCGCTCGGCGTCGGGGCGGGCTCGCTCGCCATGCTGGCGGCGCTACCGGACGAGGAAGTGGAAGCGATCCTGGCGCGCATCGAAGGCGTCCTTGCCTCCCAATACCCGGGCTATACGCCCGATATCGTGCGCGAAGATGTCGCCCGGACGCGCGCAACAGGTTACGCGATCAATCCGGGGCGGGTCATTTCGAGCTCCTGGGGCATCGGGATGGCGATCCTGCTTCCCGACGGTCGGCTCGCCGGGGCACTATCGATCGCGGCGATCGATAGCCGCATGGGCGAGGCGCGGCAAAAGGAACTCGCGGGCCTGCTCCAGGCGGAAGTCGAGCGGGTCCAGACGAAAATGCGGGCGCTGTTTACGGTTCGCGACCCCGTGCCACGCAGCAAGCCCGCCGGCGCACGTCGCAGGGCGCTTCAACCAGTTTAAGGCAAAGGAGAAGATCATGTCAGGTGCAGAGATTGTCGGCTGGGCCCATTCCAAGTTCGGGAAATCCGAGGCAGGCTCGACGCGTGAGCTGATGGCGGAAGTGATCAATCCGGCGCTCGAACATGCAGGCGTCACCGCGAAGGATGTCGATGGTATCTTTGTCGGCGTCTTCAACAACGGTTTTTCCAAGCAGGATTTCCAGGGTGCGCTTGCGGCCATGGCGGCCGATGGTCTCGACCATGTCCCGGCGGTCCGCATGGAAAATGCATGCGCAACGGGTTCTGCCGCGCTGTATTCCGCGCTTGACTTCATCGCCTCCGGCCGCGGCAAGATTGCGCTCGTTGTTGGCGCCGAAAAGATGACGGCGCTGCCGACCAAGGAGACCGGAGACATCCTGCTTTCAGCCTCCTACCGTGAGGAGGAAGCCGATGTCGAAGGCGGTTTTGCAGGCCTCTTCGGCCGTATCGCCAGCCACTACTTCCAGCGTTATGGCGACCGTTCGGAAGAGCTTGCGATGATCGCCGCCAAGAACCACTCGAACGGCATGAAGAACCCTTATGCCCACATGCAGAAGGATTTCGGCTTCGAATTCTGCAACACGGTATCCGAGAAGAACCCTTATGTCGCGGCGCCGCTTCGGCGCACGGATTGCTCGCTGGTGTCGGATGGTGCGGCAGCGCTTGTCATCGCGGCTCCTGATGTCGCCGCCAACATGAAGCGGGCGGTGGCCTTCAAGGCGCGCAACCACGTCAACGACATCCTCGCCATGTCGCGCCGCGACCCGATCGCTTTCGAGGGCGCCCGGCGTGCCTGGCAGAAGTCGCTCGGCGACGCCGGTATCACGCTCGACGACCTGAGCTTCGTCGAAACGCATGACTGCTTCACGATTGCCGAGCTCATCGAATACGAGGCGATGGGCCTCGCCGAGCCGGGCAAGGGCTATCGCGTCATCCGTGAAGGCATTACCCGCAAGGATGGCCGTCTGCCGGTCAATCCATCTGGCGGATTGAAATCCAAGGGTCATCCGATCGGTGCGACAGGGGTTTCCATGCACGTCATGGCCGCCATGCAGCTTTGCGGTGAAGCGGGCGACATGCAGGTCCCGAATGCCACCATGGCTGGCGTCTTCAACATGGGCGGGGCTGCGGTCGCCAACTACGTGTCGATCCTGGAGCGCACGAAATGAATGCGATCACCTCGGTGGCGGTCGACGGAAAAAGCGATCCGGCGGGTGGGGTAAGCCCGCGCTCGACGCGGGTCATGAACCTCGCCCGTTTCGTGACGCAGGCGACCCGTCGCGAGCCGGAGGGCATCGCACTGGTCTGGGCCGACAAGACCTGGACCTGGGCGGAATTCGAAGCCCGCATCGACTCCATGGCGGCCGCATTGCAGCAACGTTTCGGCGTCGGCAAGGGTGACCGCGTCCTGGTTCAGTCGCAGAACTGCAACCAGATGTTTGAGTCCATGTTCGCCTGCTTCCGCATCGGTGCGGTCTGGGTGCCGACCAACTTCCGGCAGACGCCCGACGAGGTTGCCTATCTGGCGAAGGCGAGCGGCGCGACCGGCATGATCTGCAACGCCTCGTTTCCGGACCATGCGCGGGTGGCGCGGGAGCACAACCCGGAGATCGGCTTCGTCATTGCCATCGGGACTGCCGGGTTCGGCCCGTCCTATGACGAGATCGTCACCGAGTTTTCCGGCAAGAAGCCGGGCGAGGCGGCCGTTGATCGTGATGATCCATGCTGGTTCTTCTTCACCTCCGGCACCACGGGGCGCCCGAAGGCGGCTGTGCTGACCCACGGGCAGATGGCATTTGTGGTCAACAACCACCTCTGCGACCTGATGCCGGGCGTCACCTCCGCCGATGCGGCTCTGGTTGTCGCACCGCTTTCGCATGGCGCGGGCGTCCATCAACTGACGCAGGTTGCGCATGGGGTGAAGACCATCCTTCTGCCGACCGAAAAATTCGATATCGATGTCGCCTGGGGGCTGGTCGAGAAGTGGCGCGTTTCCACCATGTTCACCGTGCCGACCATCCTCAAGCTGATGGTCGAGCATCCGGCGGCCGAAAAGCACGACCATTCCTCGCTGCGCTACGTCATCTATGCCGGCGCGCCGATGTATCGCGAGGACCAGAAGCGGGCGCTGAAGACGCTTGGGCCGGTCATCGTCCAGTATTTCGGCCTCGGCGAAGTCACAGGCGCGATCACCGTCCTGCCGCCGGCACTGCATTCGGCCGAAGATGGAGAGCATGCGCGGATCGGCACCTGCGGCATCGAGCGGACCGGCATGCAGGTCTCCATCCAGAACGACAGGGGCGAAGAAGTCGCGCCGTTCGAAACCGGTGAAATCTGCTGCATCGGCCCGGCTGTCTTTGCCGGCTACTACGACAACCCTGAGGCCAACGAGAAGGCCTTCCGCAATGGCTGGTTCCGCACCGGCGATCTTGGCCATGTGGACGAGCAGGGCTTCCTCTACATCACCGGTCGGGCGTCGGATATGTATATCTCCGGCGGCTCGAACGTTTATCCGCGCGAGATCGAGGAAAAGCTGCTCACCCACCCGGCCATCAGCGAAGTGGCGGTTCTCGGCGTGCCGGATCCCCTGTGGGGCGAGGTCGGTTACGCGGTTTGCGTGGCAAAACCCGGCGTGTCGGTCACGGAGGCGGAGATGTTTGCCTTCATCGACGGCAAGATGTCCCGCTACAAGGTGCCGAAACGCTTCATCTTCTGGGATGCCCTGCCGAAATCGGCCTATGGCAAGATCACCAAGAAGATGATCCGCGAAGAGTTGCAGGCGCGCGGCGAGCTGGATTCAAAGCCGGCTAAAAACGCCAAGCCTGCGCTGCGCCAGCTCAAGCATCCGGGGCCAGTCGCGCCGCTCCGGTACGAGGCGGTACGCGCGGAGATGAGACTACTCGAGGGCGTACTCCAGCCCGGCGAGATTCTCCTTGATGGCATCACGCGCGTGTTTTCCGAAGCCGGCTGCAAGGGCGGTTTCGTGGAAATTGAAGGTGGCGCCTGCGTTCCGTTCCGCTACGTCCTGCCGGCCTTCTCGCCGGATTCGGATCATGCGGCCTGGTACAGCGAAACCTTCGCACCCGCTGCCGGCGGCAAATTCCAGCGCGCGACCGCGATCTTTGGTGAACGGGACGGCAAGCCGTTCCTGCATTGCCACGGCATCTGGGACACGGGCGAGGGTGCCTTGCGCATGGGCCATGTGCTGCCGTTCGACAGTGTCGTCAGCCAGCCGATTGCGGTGCACGGTTATGGCAGCGCCACGGCGACCTTCGACTCCATTCCGGATCCCGAAACCAACTTCACGCTGTTTTCCGCCACGGGTGAAAGCGGCGCCGGCAATGGGATCCTGCTGCGCATCCGGCCGAACGAGGATGTCGCGACTGTAATCGAGACTGTCTGTGCCGCGCATGGCATCACCGACGCCCGTATCTTCGGGATCGGCAGCATCAACGAGCCGGCCTTTGAGGATGGTCGTCGCGTGGTCTGTCTCGCCACGGAAATCGCGATCGAAAACGGCCGGCTGGAGAAGGCGGCGGACGGTCTGCGCGCCACGCTCGATGCAGCAGTCGTTGACACCGATGGCGCCATCTACCACGGCCGGCTGGTGCGCGGTGATAATCCGGTGGGCGTCACTTTCGAGCTCGTCATCGTCGAAGGGGAGAAAAGCTAAGGCATGCGGAGCGTCCTTGTTACCGGAGCAGGTTCCGGGATCGGCCTGTCGACCACCGAGCTGCTGATCAGGGAAGGCTGGCATGTCGTCGCGGTGGATCGGGATGCCTCAGCGCTTGAACGGTTGTCGCGGAAGCTGGCTGGCGCAAGCCTCACTACGCTCACCCTCGATGTCACGGACGAGGCAGCCATTGGCGATGTCGCCGCCCGCTGCCGCAGCTTGCCGAACCCGCTCACGGCGTTGGTCAACAGCGCCGGCGTCGGCTCCAATGTGCGGTTCGCGGATACGACAACCCAACAGTTCCGGCGCATCTACGAGATCAACGTCATCGGCGCCTTTGCCTTGAGCCAGGCGCTGGCGCCGGTGATCCGGGACAATGGCGGCGGCTCGATCGTCAACATCGCTTCCGTTTCGGGGATCAAGGGCAATTTCGGCCGCTCCGCCTACGGTGCCTCGAAAGGCGCGGTCATCACGCTGACGAAGATCATGGCGGTCGAGCTTGCCGACGACCGCATCCGCGTCAATGCGGTCGCGCCGGGACCGATCGAAACGCCGATGGTGGTGGAAACGCATACCGCCGTCACCCGCGAGGAATGGCATCGCACGGTGCCCATGCGGCGTTACGGCCAGCCGGAGGAAATTGCCTCCGCCATATCCTTCCTCGTTGATGAAGAACGGTCCTCTTACATCACCGGCCAGGTGCTGGCGGTGGATGGCGGCTTCACCGCAGCCGGCATCATGGCCTGATCGGTTCTTAATTGGCGTTATGAGCAATCGTCACGGGACGGGCCGCGGCTTTCCCCTCGAGCTTCATTGACAAGCATCCGGCAGCGGCGGAAAATCCCCTGGCTCGACGTCAGCCAGGGGGATCTTCATGTCTAGGCGCGCGTTCTTCGGCTTCATCGCTGCTCTTTCATCCGTTTTCGTCGCCCAGGCGCCGCTTGTGACGCCGGCCGGGGCGGCCGAACGGCGTATCGAAACGGCGGCGGATCGCGATTACCCCGGCTTTGATCTGAGGACCGTCAAGAATATCAGTCAGCCGCAGTGCGAGGCTGCCTGCATCGGCGACAACAGCTGCAAGGCCTTCACCTACAACGTGAAGGCCAAGTGGTGTTTCCTCAAGTCCGACCACGGGCAGATGAACGTCTTTGCCGGCGCCGTTGCGGGCAAGATCGTGGAAGTTGCGAGCGAGCCGGATATTGGCGCGCCACCCCGGCTCTCCTTCCTTTCAGACGACCTCACGCAGCAGGCACGTGAGCAGAAGGATGGCCTGACGCTCGGCGACAATCAGCAGGGTTACGGCATCGAGAACCTGAAGGCGATCGCCCAAAGCGAGCTTTTGAAGGGCAACGTCGATACCGCCATCTACAACTTCAAGGGCGCGCTGTCGCTGACGCCGGACGATGGCGATCTGTGGATCGAGATGGCGCGGGCGGCAGGCACGGCCAACAGTAATTCCTCGGCCGATGCGGAAGGCACGCTCGCGGCGATCAACGGCTACCTGTTGTCCCGCACCACGCAAAGGCGCGCTGATGCGCTGGCCATTCTCGCGGCCGCGCTCGCAAAGCAACAGAACTACCGCCCGGCGCTCAACGCGTACAAGGCGAGCCTCGCACTCGTCAGCGCCCGCACGGTGCAGGCGGCGTATAACGACCTCAACCAGCGTTTCGGCTTCCGTGTCACCGGCAACACCGTCAACAATGACAGCGCCAACCCGCGTGTCTGCGTGCAGTTCTCCGAGCCGCTGGTGAAGGCGGGTGTGGATTACGCGCCCTTCGTTGTTCTGGACGGGCAGGCGCCGAAGGCACTCGAAGCCAAGGACAACCAGATCTGCGTCGAAGGCCTCGCGCATGGCCAGCGTTACAAGCTCTCGCTGCGCCGCGGCCTGCCATCCTCGGTCGATGAACCGCTCGCCGCCCAGGTGGATCTCGACATCTATGTCCGGGACCGCTCGCCGATGGTGCGCTTCACGGGTGACAGTTTCGTCCTGCCATCGACCGCGCGCCGCGGCATCCCGATCGTGTCCGTCAACACCGAAAGGGCAGAGCTCAAGCTCTACCGCGTCGGCGATCGCAATATCCCGTCCATCCTCGCTGGCTCCCAGTTCCTGAGCCAGATCGATAGCTACAATGCCACCCAGATCGAGGAAACCAATGGCGAGCTGGTCTGGCAGGGTTCGATTGACCTTGCTCGCGACATCAACAAGGAGGTGGTGACCAGCTTCCCGATTGATGAGGCGCTGCCGACCCGAAAGCCCGGCGTTTATGTCCTCACCGCTGCGGCATCCAATGCCGTAAGCCAGGAGTGGGAAAACAAGGCCACCCAGTGGTTTGTTGTTTCCGATATCGGCCTCTCCACCTATGCCGGCACGGATGGTTTGCATGTCTTTGCCCGCTCCCTCGGCAGCGCCAGGCCGCTGGCAGGTGTCGACCTGCAACTGCTTGCCAAGAACAACGAAATTCTCGGCACGGCGAAGACCGATCGCGATGGCCGCGCCGTCTTCACCGCAGGCTTGATGCGTGGAACGGCGGGCATGGTACCGGCGGTGCTGACCGCACAGCTGTCCGGCCAGTATTATGTCTTCCTCGACATGACCCGTGCGGGTTTCGACCTGTCGGATCGTGGCGTGACGGGACGTCCGGCCCCCGGGGCGATCGACCTCCTGCCCTGGACGGAGCGCGGTATCTACCGACCGGGCGAAACCGTTCACGCCATGGCGCTTGCCCGCAATATCGATGCCACCGCAATCGAGAACCTGCCGCTAACCTTCGTTTTCCTGCGGCCGGATGGCGTGGAAGACCGGCGCATGGTGAGCAACGGTGCGCTTGGCGGTTACGCGCTGGACCTGCCGCTGCAGCAGACCGCGATGCGCGGCACCTGGACGATGCAGATCTTTACGGATCCGAAGGGTTCGGCGATAGGCGAGAAAAGCTTTCTGGTCGATGACTTCGTGCCGGACCGCATCGAGTTCGACATGGAAAGCCCGGCGAAGGAACTCGTCGTGGCTGAAGCGGCGCCGGTCAATATCGACGGGCGGTTCCTGTATGGCGCACCGGCTGCGGGGCTGAAGCTCGAAGGCGAGATCGCGCTCAAGGCGACGCGCGAAAACGCTGCCTTCCCCGGCTACCAGTTCGGCCTGGCTGACGAGGAAGAAACGGAGACGACGCGAATCCCGCTCGACATGCTGGAGCCGACCGACGACGACGGCAAGGGGAGCTTCGATGCGCTTGTGACCGAAGTGCCATCCACCACCCGGCTCATCAATGCCGATATCGTGGTGCGGATGCAGGAAGCGGGCGGACGCGCCGTGGAGCGGACCATCACCCTTCCGGTGAAGGCGGACGAGGCACGGCTTGGGATCAAGCCGGAATTTTCCGGCGACCTTCCAGAAAACGCGGTTGCGAACTTCACTGTGATCGCGCTGGATGCGGACGGCCGCAAGCAGGACATGCGTGGCCTCAGCTGGAAACTCATCAAGGTCGAGCGCGATTACCAATGGTACCGCGAGGGTTCGTCCTGGCGGTATGAACCGGTCAACCGCACCAGCCAGGTGGCTGACGGCACGGTCGACGTGACTGCTGCCGATGGCGGCAAGGTATCCGTTCCCGTTGCCTGGGGGCGTTACCGGCTGGAGATCGAAACGGCAGATGTTGGCGGCCCGGTGAGCAGCGCAGAGTTCCAGGCCGGATGGTTTGTTACCGCAAGCTCGACCGAAACGCCTGATGCGCTCGAAATCGCCCTCGACAAGCAAAGCTACAAGATCGGCGACACGGCCAAGCTCAAGATCTCGTCGCGTTATGCCGGCGAACTGATGGTCACGGCCGGATCGGAAAACCTGATCGCCGTGCAGAATGCCAGCATTGATGCCGATGGGGGCGAGGTGAGCATTCCGGTGACGGCAGATTTTGGCGCCGGCTCCTACATCACCGCGACGCTTTATCGGCCGGGCGAGGCGCAGCAAAGCCGCATGCCGATGCGGGCGATCGGCATCACCTGGTTGAAGGTGGATCCGGAAAACCGTGATCTGCAGGTGTCGATTACCGCGCCGGACCAGACCCAGCCGCGCCAGGCGCTCGACATTTCGCTCGATGTCGCCGGTGCCGGCGCCAATGAGGACGCTTATGTCACGGTCGCGGCAGTCGATGTCGGTATCTTGAACCTGACGCGTTACCAGCCGCCGGCGCCCGACGACTGGTATTTCGGCCAGCGGCGCCTGGGGCTCGAGATCCGCGACATCTACGGCCGGCTGATCGATGGTTCGCTCGGTGCCATGGGGCGTCTGCGAACCGGTGGTGACGGCGGCAGCATGGCCTTGCAGGCCAGCCCGCCAAAGGAAAAGCTTGTGGCTTTCTTCTACGGACCGGTGAAGCTCGACGGTGAAGGCAAGGCCAAGGTCTCCTTCGATATCCCGCAATTCAACGGCACGGCCCGCGTCATGGCGGTCGCCTGGTCGAAAACCGGGGTCGGGCATGGCGTGAAGGACGTGGTGATCCGCGATCCGATCGTGGTCACTGCCAGCCTGCCGCGTTTCCTTGCTCCCGGAGACGAAGCAAACCTCCGGCTCGATATTGCCAACACCGATGCGCCCGCCGGTGACTACCAGCTCAAAGTGATGACCACAGAGCCGGTCTCGGTGGGTCGCGGCACGCTCAGGACCGTGAAGCTTGCCGAAGGCGGCAAGGCCAGCGTCACGCTTCCGCTGTCTGGCGTAAAGGCGGGCGACGGATCGGTCTATATCAGCCTGCAGAACGTTTCCGGCGTGTCGGTCTACCAGCAACTCGACATACCCGTGCGGCCGGCTGCCATGCCCGTCACCGAACGGCGGCTGGTGGAGCTGCGGCCGGGGGCCAGCGTGACGGTGGATGCCAATCTGCTGGCCGACAGCATGCTTCCCGGTGCGTCCGTCAGCGTCAATGTCAGCCGCTCCACCGCCTTCGACATCCCGGCGCTCCTCATGAGCCTCGACCGCTATCCCTACGGCTGCGCCGAGCAGACGACGAGCCGGGCGCTGCCCTTGCTCTATCTCAGCGAACTGGCGGTACAGAATGGTCTTGCCGATGACGGTGAGGTGAAGAAGCGCGTCCAGGATGCGATCTACCGCGTCTTGTCCTTCCAGTCCTCGTCCGGCAGTTTCGGCCTCTGGGCACCGGGCGGTGGTGACCTGTGGCTTGATGCCTATGTCACCGATTTCCTGTCGCGTGCGCGCGAGCAGGGTTACGTGGTGCCTGAACAGGCGCTGGTGCAGGCGCTGGAAAGCCTGCAGAACTCGCTGAGCTTCACCACCAATGTTAAGGATCAGGGCAACGAGATCGCCTATGCGCTTTATGTCCTGGCCCGCAACCGCAAGGCCGCGATCAGCGACCTGCGTTATTACGCGGACACGATGCTCGGCGACTTCCCGACGCCGCTTTCCAAGGCCCATCTGGCCGCAGCGATGGCGCTCTACGGTGATGCACAGCGGTCGCGCAACATCTTCGCGGCTTCGCTGCAGATGTCTGAAAACGCCTTGCTGCAGAAGGTGAGCCTTGTCCGCTCCGACTACGGCTCGTCACTGCGTGACGGGGCGGCGGTGCTGGCGCTTGCGGCAGAAAGCAAGCCCGTGCCGCCCATCGTGCCGGCGCTTGCCGATATCGTCGCCAAGGAATGGGCGGCGAAGAAATACACGAGCACCCAGGAGCAGACATGGATGCTGCTCGCGGCCCGTTCCCTGCAGAACGGCGACGAGAACCTGAGGCTCAACGTCAATGGTGCCAGCCACACCGGCGCGCTGATGTCGCAGATCTCCGGCGACGCGCTGATGAACAACCCTGTGACCATCCGCAACGACAGCAGTGAGCCTTTGTCCGCAGCCATTACCACGGTTGCCGCACCGGCCCAGCCGCTCCAGGCGGGCGGCGATGGGTTCGGCATCACCCGGACCTATTACAGCATGAACGGCGAAGAGGTGAGCGTCAGCGAGGTGCAGCAGAACGAGCGTTATGTCGTGGTACTCACGATCAATGAAACGAATGACTGGCCGTCGCGGATCGTCGTGACCGACCTGCTTCCGGCCGGCTTCGAGATCGACAACCCGGGTATCGTCAACAGCGCGGGCCTCCAGAACTTCGACTGGATCGAGGAGGTCACGCCGGCGCATCTGGAGTTCCGCAACGACCGCTTTGTTGCCGCCTTCAACCGCAATGCCGGCGACAACCGCGAGATCTCCCTGGCCTACGTCGTTCGCGCCGTAACACCGGGCGTCTACGATCATCCGGCGGCGCAGGTCGAGGACATGTATCGCCCGCAGCTTGCGGCCCGCACCGCAGCCGGCAAGATGGAGGTTGTCGCCGCGCAATAAGCGGCGGCATTGGCCCATGAAGCGTCGGTGGAAACTCTCGATCGGGCTTGGCGCCTGCCTCCTCGCGGCGGCGGTACTGCTTGCGGGTCTTGATGCCGCGGACAAGGCCTTTCCACCGCCGCTCGACGGTGCCAAGGTGGTTTCGGCTGAGGTGCTCGACCGCGACGGCGAGCTTTTGCGGGCCTTCGCCACGCCGGAGGGGCGCTGGCGCTTGAGGACACGGCCGGAGGATGTCGACCTGCGCTTCCTCAAGATGCTCGTCGCCTACGAGGACCAGCGTTTCCACGACCATGCCGGCGTTGACCTTTGGGCGATCGGGCGGGCGGTCTTGCAGCTTGTGACCCACGGCAGGATCGTTTCCGGTGCCTCGACGCTGTCGATGCAGGTGGCGCGGTTGATCGAGCCGCGCGAGACCCGCTCGTTTTCCGCCAAGCTTCTCCAGTTCGTCCGCGCGATCCAGATCGAACGGCGACTGAGCAAGGGGGAGATCCTTGAGCTTTACCTGACGCGAGCCCCTTATGGCGGCAACCTTGAAGGCGTACGCGCGGCGAGCCTGGCATATTTCGGGAAGGAGCCGAGGCGGCTGAGCGTGGCAGAGGCGGCGCTCCTGGTTGCCTTGCCGCAATCGCCGGAAGGGCGGAGGCCGGACCGGCACCGGCAGGCGGCACAAGCGGCGCGTGAACGTGTGCTGCAGCGCGCGGCGGTGGCGGCAATTACCGGCGAGGGCGAGGCAGAACGGGCGGCCGGTGACCCGATCCCGGCCAAACGTTTGCAGCTTCCGGCTTATGCGGCCCATCTTGCCGAGGTGGCAATCCGCAGGCAGCCGAAGGCGGAGGCACATCATACGACGCTGAAGCGGAGCATCCAGAGCGGGCTGGAGCAGGTGGCGCGCGAAGCCGCCGCCAAGCTTGCACCAAAAGTGTCGCTGGCGATGGTGATGGCGGACGCAACGACCGGCGAGATTGTCGGAGAGGTCGGGTCGGCGGACTATTTCGACGCCAGCCGTTCCGGCTGGATCGACATGACGCGGGTGCTGCGCTCGCCGGGCTCGACGCTGAAGCCTTTCATCTACGGGCTTGCCTTCGAGCAGGGGTTGGTCAGCCAGGAGACGATCATCGAGGACCGGGCTGCCGATTTCTTCGGCTACCGGCCGAAAAATTTCGACATGACCTACCAGGGCGATGTCAGCGTGCGGCAGGCGCTGCAGCTGTCGCTCAATGTGCCGGCGGTGCGGCTGCTTGATGCCGTCGGGCCATCACGGCTGATGGTTCGGTTTCGCCGGGCCGAGATCAAGCCGGTGCTGCCGCCGAACGAGGCGCCGGGACTGGCGATCGGGCTCGGCGGTGTTGGCATCAGCCTGAAGGACCTGGTTCAGGCCTATGCAGCGCTTGCCAATCGCGGCAGCCCCGTGAAGCTCGGAAATGGGGTGGAGGACCAGCCGGGCCTGATTGAAGCGGGTCCGCTGCTGGAGCCTGTAGCCGCCTGGAACATCGCAGACATCCTTTCGGACATCATCCCGCCACAGGGGTCGCGGCGGCTCGGCATCGCCTACAAGACCGGCACGAGCTACGGTTATCGAGACGCCTGGTCGGTGGGTTATGACGGGCGCCATGTGCTGGGCGTCTGGGTCGGGCGGCCCGACAATGGCGCGGTGCCGGGTATTGCGGGCTACCAGACGGCGGCACCGATCCTGTTTTCCGCCTTCGAGAAGTCTGGTGTGGCTGTTACGCCCTTTCCGCCGGCGCCGGCCGGCGCGATGCGGCTCGCGCAGGCGGATCTGCCCAATAGCCTCAGGCGATTTTCGGTAACGGCGAGCGGGCTGTTCTCGGCCTCGGCGCGTGAGCCTGCGCCGCAGATCATCTATCCCCCGGAAGGGGCACGGGTCGATCTCGGGGCGCGGTCGGGAGAAATGTCGCCGCTGGTGCTGAAGCTGCAGGGCGGTCGCGCGCCGTTCCGCTGGCTCGCCAATGGCAAGCCGTTGCAGGACCTTTCGCGCCGCCGCACCCATGACTGGACGCCGGATGGCGCGGGTTATTCAACGCTGACGGTGATCGATGCGGTTGGCCGGGCCGCGACGGTGCGGGTGTTCGTGGAGTAGGTTGACGCGGATTGCTGCTCGGCATTGCGCAATAACCGGTGTCGTGGAATAACCGGTGCTGGGAGCAGGCGCACTCGTCCCTTGGCGATCTCAAGAATTTTCAAAGAACCCTGGGCGAGGCCAGGTATCGGACGGGGCGCTGAAAGCTGCCTCGTAAGTTTTAGTTTATGTGACACCTC